>MFJM01000026.1:22092-47137 GCA_001779205.1 Candidatus Gottesmanbacteria bacterium RIFCSPHIGHO2_02_FULL_39_14 | reverse complement strand
TTCGGGAGGAATAAGGGGTAAAATCCCTTCAATCAGATCACCATGAGGATCAATGGCAGCTACTCCATGACCGGATTTGATATCCTGAAGAATCATATCTTTAAGAAGAACTGATTTACCGACACCTGTTTTACCAATGATATAAATATGACGCCTTCTGTCATCAAGATCCATATGAATCGGGCGGGAAATTCCACGATAGGCACTCTTGCCAAGATAAAGACCGGAAGTGGGAACCTCAGCCGGAGCAGGAGCCTTTTTGGAGGTCACCCAATGGATATGGGGTGTTTCCACACTTTTATTGGGGAAGTGAAAAATGCTGGCCAGTTCCTCGGAAGTTAAGACACTAAACTGTTTATAAGGCCAATTGGAAAGGGGGAAATAACGGTAAATAAAATCAAACATAAAAGAACTTTTAATCAACATTTTCCCGGCGCCGAAATGATTTTTATCCGAGGAAAACTGGGAAAAAACTGATTCAATATTATGTAGATGCATTTTGGCAGATTCGGTGGTAGTTGAAGTCACTACAGCTCTTATTGTCGTAAAGAAACCAGGTTTAGACAGTTTATTTTCGATTGTTTCAAGAGACTTGGCATCAACATTATACTGGGCTTTTTCCGGATTAGCTTCTGTTTTTTTAATACTCGAAATATATGATTTACCAGCACTTTTCCACTTACCTGTTGCCGGAGTAACCAGAATTTGAAAAGCGGCTCCCTCGCCCTCCTGCATTTTTGCCAGAGTGGAGGTGATGCTTGACAAAGGATCAACAGGCAAGTCACGATAGGTTTTTATCGGCAGATAATCGGCATTTTTAAGAATGAAAGAGGTAAAAGATACTTTACCAACTTCATTAAAAATATTATATTCATCAACTTCCCTGATTTCGGCGGCAGGATGCATGCCGTATATTTGTTTTTCCAATAAATCCCTTAAATGATGGTGGACGGATACGTAAAAACGGATATCTCCGGGGCGGCCGACAATTTCAAAAGCAATATGATCCTGAGGAGCTAAAAATGATAAAAAACCACCGTGAGAAAGTGAAGATAAAGCTGTAAAGAACTGTTCCGCAGCATCGATTTTGACTTCGTTATCTTTGGGAATAGAGACCTGCAGCAGCACAAATTCTAAACTCTGTTTTTCACGATTCCTGTATTTCCACCACAAAAAGAATAAGTAAAATAAGAAAGCAAATCCAGCTAAAAAGAGGATTAAGACAAATAAAGTGAGACCGACATTAATAAGAGTAGAAACAATTGCATCTGTTGTCTGGTCCATATTTCGAATATCATTTAATTCTCACGCGAATGATTTTACCATGGATCAACTTAAGGACAAGATGAGCTTTTCGAAGATTTCTTAGACACCAAAATGCCAACCATTTAAGAGCGGAAGTGACAGGAGCATTTACTCCCTGAAGTATCTTATCATCAGATAAAGGTAGAGAGGCTGTAGTAATGGCGGCGGAAACAGACGCTTGAGGAGCGGAGGGAATCACACCTAATTTTTGGATATCAGGAGGAAGATCGATAGTACCTCTTATCTCCTGAACTCCAGTCTTTTTTACTTCCTGTGGAATTTCTATTTCAGCAGAGATTTCTTTTAAGTCTTCTTTGACAGAAACAGGAGCAATTTCGGCTTCCTTACCGTGAATTGGGGTTGAGACAGTTTGGGATTTAGGCGGTTGGGAGTTTGAATCAGACGAATTAGGTTGAAGTTGGGCAGTCATAGATTTATTTAGCTTTTTGAGGTGAATAATTTTCAGACTGATTAAATTTTAAAGAGATAAACAAATGAAAAAGGAAAAAAGAGATAGGAATAAAGAATAAATTTCCCAAAAGATTCATTTTGAAAAAAGGCAGGCCGAAAATATAAGACTCCAGTAAACCTGAAAGATTATCGGGATACATACCATAGGTATCAAGCAACCAAACACCAAAATTGGTCCAGAGGAAAAAGATTATAGCGGCAATAATGCCCGTATAAGTTGCCTGAAGAGTGTGAGTGAAAACGCCTTTAGGGGAGCGTAACAAAATAAAACCTAAGATGCCGATAATCAGATATGCACTCCAGGTAAAAAGGTAAATTAAAGTGTTACCGATAAAAAAATCGCTTATAACCATAATGAGCAAAGGTACAATGAGCGCCCAATAAAGAGATAAAAAACTGCCCGACAGAAGTGCCGCGGAAGTGACAAATTCAATATTATCTCCAAGGTGCAAAACTGTCCGAAACAGAACACCCAGAACAATCAAAAGAATAGCCGGAAAAAATTGATTTTTATTTGGCACTGGTATATTTCCATTCAACAACATCACCAGCATTTAACTTTTGGCGATCGGCGGAAATAAGCCCCGGCTTACCATTGACGGAAAAAAGCCAATATTTTTCCGGGGTATTTTTAATCCTGTTAATTTCCTCTACCATCAAACCGTATTTATATTGCTTGGTGGTAATTTTATAACCTTGACTGTTAGCCACCATTTCCAGTGCCTGATAGGGGGTATTGGCCTTAACCGTTTTTTCTTTTTTTTGGCCGTTACCAAAATCGATAATAACAGTATTGTCCTGACTTTGTTTTTCCTGAATATTAGCAGTTGTTGAGGCATTGTCATTAATTTTGTTTTGTACCAGGTTCTTATTGCTTCTAAATAAGGTGAGCTGGGCAATAACCACTACAGCTATAATGATAAAAAGAATAATGAAGACGGGAGTTTTTTTTTCTTTATAATTATGTCTTTTCATAAAAAGATCCTTCGATTTGCTCAGGATAAGTGAGTCTAGTCCGATGTTTATCGGACAGTCTCACTAAATTTTTGTAACATATCTATTTTGTCATATATTTGGCATATAAAACAAGGGGAGGCGCGGGTCAGGATAGTTTTTTCCAAATGACGTCCTTTATTTTAAAACGATAATTAAGGTAACGGGCAATTACGAACAATAAATCAGAAAGACGGTTGAGATAGGATATGATTTTTTTGTCAACTTTTCCTTCTTCCTTAGTGAGGGAAACTACGTGCCTTTCGGCACGACGGCAGACGGAACGGGCAATATGAGATAAACAAGATTGGCCGGAACCTGACGGAAGTATAAAATTATTTAACGGGGGAAGCTTAATATCAAGTTCATCAATTAATTTTTCCATTTCCTTTGTCCGGCTAAGCAAAAAATGCGAAGAGAGGCTCTTTCCGGCTAAACTACTGCCGATAGCGAAAAGATCAGATTGAATGGAGGTTAATAAATTTTTAATTTCATGATCTTTATCCAGAAAGGTTATTAAATAACCCAGGTGAGAATTTAATTCATCAACCGTACCGAAAGCGGCAACCCGAGGATGAGATTTAAAAACTCTTTGGCCACCATATAAAGAAGTTTGGCCCTGATCACCGGTTCTGGTATAAATTCTGATTTTGGAGGACATTGTGAATTATTAGTCCTCCTATTCTTAGCACTCGCCTTTTTGGGTTCTATTCGAACACGGCTCGTGCTGCGAATTTAGGAGGATTGATCGGGCTGGTAAATTCACTTCGTTCATTAACCAGCCATCAACATTCTGAATAGCCGCAGCTATAGCATTTCTTGCAGCCTTCTTCATAGGCCAATGCTGCTTCACCACAGGCAGGACATAAATCATATTCGGACTTTTCCACCGGCAAAACTTCCTGGGTAAGAACGGCTAACGGTTTATCGAGAAGTTTTTCCTCTTTGGTGACACCGTTACCATTTTTAACCTTATACCCAAAATGCATTGCCAAAATTTTGGCGACGGCGTCGGGCAGCGACCGGACTTTCTTTTCACCAAAGCCTAATGATTTACTACCACCGATACCTATCAGCTGATTAAAAATCTGTTTAGATCTTTCAGAAGCAGGTACATTAGACTGCATTCTCAAAACCAGCGAGGCAAGACGTCCTACCGCTTCGGCCATAGCAGTAACGTCTGATCCGGCCTTACCAACATTGATAAACAATTCCAAAGGTTCATTATTAAGATCGGTATTAATGGTAATAAAAGCAGCTCCAACCGGGGTATCAATCTGATAAGTAGCACCTTTAACTACCATCGGCCTAGGAATAATTTGGGAAATTCTTTTACCGTTACCATCGCTTACTTGGTCAGCTTTTTTGGCTTCTTCTTTTTTTTGGTCGATCCTTTCCAAGACTCCGGGCCGGCTTCCTTCACGCATATAAGTAATGCCTTTACAACCAAGTTCATAAGCAAGTCTGTACAGTTTTTGGACATCGGCAATGGAATGGGTTTGGGGGGCATTAACAGTTTTGGAAATTGAAGCATCAACAAATTTTTGGATGGCAGCCTGAACCCGAACATGATCTTCAGGATTCAGACCATTAGCAGAGACAAAATAATCAGGCACCGGTTTGTCAGGATTTTTATTTTTCCATTCCTCATAAAGCGGGTGATACAAACGGTGTTCACCCAAACGATCGCGTCTAATAAAGGAAAATTCATAAACGGGCTCAATACCCGAAGTCACACCTGACAGAAGCGAAGTGGAACCGGTGGGAGCCTGCTGAAGAAGAACTGAATTTCTTATCCCCCATTTACTGATTTTATTTTTAATTGATTTGGGAAGCATACTTATAAAGTATCCCTGAAGGTATTTGGAGGCATCGAATCTGGGAAAAGCTCCCTTTTCTTTGGCGATTTCACTTGACGCTTCAAAGGCGGCATCTCTTATCGTTTTATAAATTTTATCGATTATTTTAAGGGATGAAGGTGAACCATAACGGATTTTCATTTTTATTAAAGCATCCCCCAATCCCATGGTGCCCAAACCAATGCGGCGTTCTCCGAATTTTTGGACTTTTTCGATTTGAGGAAAAACATACGAATCAGCATCGATGACATTATCCTGGAAACGGACACCGATCTTAGCAATTCTGGCAAGCTCATGGAGATCAATTTGCCCTTTTTTAACTAAGGCAGACAAGTTAATTGAACAAAGGTTACAGACGCCATAAGCAGGTAAGCCTTCTTCGCCACACGGATTAACACAGTTAATTTTATTGAAATACCAATTATTATTCCATTTATTATATCTCTCCATGAAGACAACTCCGGGTTCAGCTGAAGCCCAGGCGGCTTGACTTATCAAATCCCAAAGTTTCCTTGCTTTCACTGTTTTATAAACCTTGACCTTTTTACCTGCCTTTACCCAATCATCCAATAAACCGTCCCATTGGGCATCATATTCCGGAACGTTAATGTCGGGAAAAACAAGCTGCCAGTCGCGGTCAAACTTGACGGCTTCCATAAATTTATCGGAAACGCAGACTGATAAATTAGCGCCGTTTATCCTGGTTAAATCTCTTTTGACGGTAATAAATTCTTCGATATCAGGATGCCAATCCCAAAGCATGAGCATTAAGGCCCCACGCCTGGTTCCTCCCTGCTGGATAATATCTTTGGTGGCAACGGAAAAAAGTTCAGCCCAGTTACAGGGACCGGAGGAAAAACCATTAACTTTTTTAACCCTGGCCCCACGCGGCCGCAAAGAGGAAAGGTTAATACCAACACCGCCGCCTCTAGCCATAATTTCCACCATCTGTTTTAAAGTTTCCAAAATACCGTCACGAGAATCTTTCGGTGAGGGAATGACAAAACAATTATAGAAAGTGACTTTGTAACCGCTACCGGCACCTGAAAGAATTCGTCCTCCCGGTACAAACTTAAAATCTTCCATCGCTTCATAAAACTTTTTTTCCCAATAATTTCTAACTTCTTTTTTTTCTACAGCGGCAACGGCTTTGGCTACCCGGTGCCACATCTTCTCGGGTGTTTTTTCAACAGGGTGACCTTGGTCGTCTTTTAAAGAATAACGGTCTAAAAAGACTTGTTCCCGGATACCTGTTAATTTCATAAAATTTCTAAGTAAAATAAAAATTATAAAAGTTTTTGCAGTTCTTTTTCAAAATCTTCAAGATCAACAAAACGTCTAAACACGGAAGCAAAACGAATATAGGCGATTTTATCAATTTTTTTAAGTTTTTGAGCAACCAACTGGCCGATTTTTTTACTTTCGACTTCGATAGTATCCAGACTTCTCAATTCCTTCTCAACATCATCAACAATTTTTTCTATATCCTCAATTCCAACAATAGTTTTTTCGCATGATTTCAAAATTCCGTGTTTAAGCTTATCCCGATCAAATTGCTCTTTTCGACCGTCTTTTTTAATGACTATCAGAGGTACTCGCTCAACCCGTTCGTAAGTAGTAAACCTCTTAGTGCACTTGATACATTCCCGTCTTCTTCTAATAGTCGACAGGTCTTCACTATCTCTGGTTTCTACTACTTCTGTATCCTGATGGTCACAAAAAGGGCACCTCATAATATCGGTGTCGCCAAAATAATAACCCTATCTATAGTGTCCTTGACAATCGTAAGACGCTAAATAACAGCTGTCAAGATATCATATTATATCATATTAGGACAGTTCATTTTTTAGCCTCGAGAGTTTATATTTGCGGGAAATGTTCAACAATTTTACAAGGGTTACCACTCCCCTTTTGCTTATAGAAGAAATTATTTATTCAATAATATGAAAATTTATTTTGCAGATTGAATTAAAGAAATTGCCTGATTATTAAATTGAAGTGCCTGATTAATTTTTTCCCGCTTTTTAAGATCAGTTATAGCGGTAAAAATATTTTTTATAACCTCCTGATGTTTTTTGGCTGCTAATTCAACTTTATCTGCTAAACCTTCCGGCAAAATGTTTTTTTGAGATGAGGAAAGTAAGACACCAGCTGACTTGAGGAGATCCGATTGACTTTCTCTCAAAGTATCAACCGTTAAATCAAATTTTCTTTTGTCAAGAAGGTCACTTGACATAGCAATCTTCTTGTCGGAAAAAAGAAGATAGAGTTCAACCTTTTTTAACGGATGGCGGTTAAAAGTAATAAGCAGAAAGTCCCGAAATCTCTTTAGCGAATAGAGAGGATGATCAGGAAGAATTCCTGGATACGGCAAGTGATAATCGACAGGAGTTGGCGCGGCCGGAGTCTGGGCTGTAACTAATGGAGGGAAGTGTATATAGGGAAGAGTATATAGGGAAAATAAAAATACCCCAGCTATTAGATAAATTTGAATTTTATTCATCATGCTAGACCGAGAGAATATATAAATCTACATCTATTTTTTGATGAAGATTATATGAGTAAAGCATAATGAGACTTTTATTCTACATCAAATTGGTTCAATTTGACAAGCAACCTGTTTAATTGTATTATAGGCCCTATGAATTCGGCCGGTGAACAGCTTTTAAGTGCCCAGCAACAATTCATCAATTACCTACAAGAAGCACATAGAGCAACAGCCACTATTGTGGCTTACAGTAAGGATATTGAACAGTTGATGAGTTTTTTATCCGATATGGGTAAAAAAAACTTGGGCCAAATTGAAAAAGATGACCTTGAGGCGTTCTTAAAAAAATTAACCTCGGACGGATATACCCTCAAATCACTTTCAAGGAAAATAAACTCAATTAAAACATTTTACCGATTTTTAAAGAATAACAATTTAGTGTCAATCAATCCGGCAGTGGATATCGTTCATCCCAAATATACGATAAAACCTCCAAGGATTCTATCAAAAATGGAATACCGGGCACTTCGAGATGCCTGCCGGGGAGACATAAGGACTTATTCCATCGTTGAACTATTCCTGCAGACAGGTATCAGAATTGGTGAACTGGCTAACCTGAAACTGGAAAATATCAAGGACAAAGAGCTGACGATCGACGCTCAGGAAGGACATCCCGAGAGAAATGTACCTTTAAACAAAGCTGCTAAAGAGGCTTTAGATAAATGGCTGACAATCAGACCAAAATCAAGTAATAACGCGTTATTCATTACCAAAACCGGCAAACCGCTTTTAGTCCGCAATATCAGAACAACCATAGACCGTTATTTCAGAATGGCCGGAATTACGGAAGCTCGCGTAAATGATTTGAGACATACTTTTATTGCTCACCATCTAGCTTCGGGCACGCCACTAACAGTTATCAGTAAGCTTGTCGGACACAAAAGACTATCAACAACAGAAAAATATCTGGATTTAGTTAAAGAAAAAACAACTGATAATATAAAATTGGAAGAATTATAAATATCAAAAATACCTAATTTCCTCCTCCAACAAAATTCCGAATTTTTGATAAACTTTCCTTTTTAAAATGACTGCCAATTTTTTGACATCCCGGGCGGTTCCCTTGCCTTTATTAATAAATAAATTTCCATGAAAGGGAGCAATTTCTATGTCGCCTACCCTCATACCTTTGGCTCCGACACTTTCCAATAGGTAACCGGCTGGAATTTTTCCGAAGTTAATTTTGTCTTTACCGATATTATTGAGTAATCTGGGAGGCAGGTTCTTGGCGACTATATTCTTAAAAAAACTGCCTGGACACTTCAAACCTTGCCTATATTTCTGACAACGAAAATCAATAATTTCATCAGAAATTTTTTTAAGTTTTCGAGGATCAGATTTATTAAATTCCATTTCTATTTGTAAAATAACGTATGGTTTTTGTTTGAATATGCTTTCACGATAAGAAAATTGACAATTGTCTTTTTTTAACCAGATAATTTTACCTTCATGCCAAATCTTAACCTGGGAAATAACTTCAGAAATGGACGAACCGTAAGCACCAGCATTACCAACGACTGCTCCGCCAATACTGCCGGGGATACCTGAAAGGTTTTCCAAGCCGGATAGACCATGAACAATTGCTAATTCGATAACTCTGAAAAGAGAGACTCCGGCACCGGCAATAATAGAACTATTTGTCTTATGAAGTTGGCCGGCTTTAAGATGGATATGAAAAAGACTTAAGCCATTATCGGGAAAGACGATATTACTGCCGCCGGCAAAGATTTTGAAGGGTAACTTTTCCTGCCAGAAATAATTTAAGATTTTGACTAAATCAGTATTATTGTTGACAGGAATGTAATTTTTTGCCAAACCGCCTATAGCGAAGGTTGAAAGAGAAGCGAGCGAAACATGGTGTTTGATTTTAAACAGATAGTTATTGATCACGGGGTCAGTCAGTAAATTCCTGGACAAAGAGCATACCATAGATGCCACCATCTATGGCGCCGATACCTACTTTACCAAAATCAGGTGACAGAATATTAGCTCGGTGACCGGAAGAATTCATAAAACCCTGATGGGCCAAAACAACATTTGGTGCCAGAGCCAGATTCTCACCGGCCGCCAAAAAAGAAATATTTTTATTCTTCATGCGGTCAAAAGGAGATTGTCCTTCAGGATTATAATGGGAAAAAAATCCATGCTCAAACATATCACTGGCATACTCTCTGGCAAGGTCTTTTAATCGGAGATCAGACTCAAGAGGAGAAAGATTATTTTTCTGCCTTTCAATGTTTACCAAAGTTAACATCGTATTTTCCGCCTGCGCGTCCACTTTGACTTCTTTTTGAGTAAAACCGAGATCAATTGACTCCTCCGAAGTGGGATTAGGATTAATTGTTAAAAAGGTTAAAGTCTCATTAACCGCTTCACCAAAAACATTATTTAACTGATGTTCTATCGTTTCCGTAGAATTGACTAAAGTCTTTCCAATTTGGGAGGAAATGATATCTTTTTTTATTTTGCCCTGAATAGGTAAGGTTATTAGAAGAGTTAAAACAAAAGCAGTAAAGATGAGAGCTTCTCCTACTGCAGGAATAAATCCTAACCAATTATCAATTGTTTTCAGCGAAATTAATCTCTTTTTATTATTAAAGAAAAATTTTACTTTTGAATACAATTTTTTAACAATAAAATTTACGAGAAAAGAATAAATAAACTCAGAAAGAATTCCGGCGAGAAAAAATCCAAGAGCATTTGCTATTCCACGGGTTAAGCCGAAATTATTTCGCAGGATTAAACCTACCTGGGCATAGAACTTTAAGGCAGAGATAAAAGAAACAAGAAAACCAAAAAGGTCAAGTGCTCCCAAAAGAAATCCTTTAGTCCAACCTGATAAAAGGTAGATGACAATAGTTAGCAAAATAAGCAAATCTACCCAATTCCCCTGTAAATTTGAGATGTCCATAAAGAGGTTCATTTTATCACAATGGAATTTAATTCAGGTAAAATATAGGGAGCTTTGCTATAATAATGCATCATTTTCCTTGATTAAATGCACAGTAATTACGAACAATCTAAAAAGCCCGAAACAAATCCTCAGAAAAAAAGGGCGAATTTAACCGGCAGAAAAAAATTTTTTCTAGCTTTGTTAATTCCTCTATTATCAATTATTTACTTTTATATTATTATTCTTAAAGATTTGCCCCTTCCCTCCCGGCTTCAAACAATCGAGGTCCCCCAAACAACAAAAATTATGGACAGGCAGGGGGTACTTTTATATGAAATTTATGCAGAACAAAACAGGACTTTAGTAAAACTGGCCGAATTGCCTGCGTATGTGGTAGAGGCTATTGTCGCGATTGAAGATAAAGATTTTTATAAACATAAAGGGATCAATCCAATCGGAGGAATAATGAGGGCTGTCAAGGAAACTATCCTCAAGAAGAAACTTCAGGGAGGTTCAACCATTACCCAGCAATTAGTTAAAAATGCCCTATTAACAAGCGAGAGAACCGTCAGTCGAAAAATTAAAGAGATGATACTGGCAACCTGGAGTGAGATAATCTACAGCAAAGATCAAATACTCGAGATGTACTTAAATCAAGTACCATATGGGGGGACGGCCTGGGGGATTGAGGCGGCAGCAGAAACATATTTTGATAAGTCCGCCCGTGATTTAACTCTTGCGGAAGCGGCATACCTGGCCGGACTGCCAGCAGCTCCAACAACATATTCTCCTTACGGATCACATCCTGAAAATGCTCGCAACCGACAAATTGCCGTTCTCTTGCGAATGGTTGAGGATGGATACTTAACAATTGCCGAGAAAGAAAAGGCTATAAAAGAAGAGTTAAAAATAAGACCAGCAAAAATCGATATTAAAGCGCCACATTTTGTAATGTATGTACGGGAAAAATTGGTGGAGAAATACGGCGAAAAAATGGTCGCCCAAGGAGGGTTGAAAGTAACAACAACTCTTGACTTAACGCTTCAGGAATTGGCACAACAAGCTGTGGCTTCAGAAGTAGCTGATTTGAAAAATTTAAAGGTGACGAACGGTGCGGCTGTAGTTACCAGACCACCAACCGGAGAAATATTAGCCATGGTGGGATCAAAAGATTATTTTGCCACGGAGAGCGGGAATTTTAACGTAACCACTTCTCACAGACAACCCGGGTCAGCAATAAAACCACTAAATTATGCTGTTGGACTGGAAACTAAAAAAGTGACTCCAGCTACACTATTTTTAGATACGCCAACCTGTTTTCACGTTGCCGGCCAAAGGCCATATTGTCCGGTAAATTATGACGGGAAATTTCACGGGCCCCAACAATTAAGATTTGCTTTAGGAAATTCCTTTAATATTCCAGCGGTTAAAATGATGGCCATCAATGGTGTGGAAACGGTGATTGCTTCAGCATCTGCCTATGGCATTTCCACATTCAAGGATCCTTCAAAATATGGGTTGTCGTTGACTTTGGGCGGAGGTGAAGTAACCATGCTGGATATGGCTCGCGCTTTTGGAGTTTTTGGAAATTCAGGAATTAAAAAAGATTTAACTTCAATCCTAAAAATTGAAAACAGTCGAGGAAAGATTTTAGAAGAATTTGACGATCCTAACTTTAAAGTTGATATAAAAAAAGAAATTAACTATCCGTCATCTTTACTTATCCCAGGTGAAAGAGTCATGTCTTCTGAAACTGCATTTCTTATCTCCCATATTCTTCTTGACAATAACGCACGTTCGCAAATGTTCGGTCCGACTTCTCTTCTTTATATTCCTAATAAGGGCGTTTCAGTCAAAACCGGAACAACTGATGATAAGCGCGACAATTGGACAATCGGCTATACTCCCAATTTTCTGGCGGCAGTCTGGGTGGGAAACAACGATAACAGTCCGATGCATCCGTACTTAACCTCCGGCGTGACGGGAGCTGCACCAATCTGGAACAAAATTATGAAAGAATTATTGAAAAATCAGCCAGACCTCTGGCCGAAACAACCGTCCGGGATTGTAGGAGCACATATCTGCTCCATGAGCGGTAAAGCACCTCCCAATAGTGACGAGGGGGCGCCTGATCGCGGATGTGCCACCCGCTATGAATACTTTATTGCCGGAACAGTACCCAGAGAGCCGGAGGTATTAAAGAAGACTGTGGTCATTGATAAGACAATTAACAAGCTGGCTAATTCCCAACAGACAGAAAATATTGAGCAACAGGAAAAACAGGTTGTGTCGGATGCATTCGGCGATTATTGTCTGGACTGCACACATGAAGGCGGAGAGCCGGTAACCAATGTAAGACCGTAATTAAGACTTAGACGTAGCTAGGTGTTTGTTGTAGAGATAATCTGAAATAGTTTGAGTGAAATGATTTACGATTAAATTTTGGTTTAAATATTGACAAATATGAAAATCATGTTAATATGAAAGTATGAATATAGTGGATGTTATCGTTAAACCAATGGAAAGAGGCCAGATAACCCTGCCTGTAAAGTTCAGACAGAAATTAGGCATTACCAAAGATACGCTTCTAAATGTTACTCTCGAAGGAGATAGAGTGGTTATAATTCCATTAAAACAAATGATGGCTGATTTTTCTTCATCCGTGATAAAACCTGAAATTTCCAAAGAAAAATACCTGCTACTTTTAAAAGAATTCAAAGGGAAATTATGGAGCGCACAGGATGATGTCGAAAGAGTCAGGATGAAAAAGAGTGAAAAAAAGTGGGATTGGTAACTTTATAAAATGAGAATTGTTTCTGACACTTCTATCCTTATTGATTTTCTAAGAACTAAACTTCCCGAAGAAAGCATTTATTATAAATTAATTCAAGAGAATTATTTAATAATATCAATAATAACCGTAGCTGAACTTTTTTCGGGAAAAAGCGCACAAACTAAAAAGGGGAAAGAAAAGCTAAATGATCTATTTAAGGGCATAGAGATAAGAATTCCTTATATGGAAGATGCAGTGAGAGCAGGAGAAATACGTTATAAACATCAACTGAGCATGGCTGATGCAATGGTGGCTGCTTTAGCACTAAAGTTAAACCTGCCTCTGGTGACTTTAGATCAAAAATCATTTGAGAGGATTAAAAGTCTGGATATTTTCCCTTTACACGGCCTATAAGATCGTGATATATTCCTGCCGATGAGCAGGTTTGGTAATTTTATAATTAGTCTTCTTATTATTCCCCTGTATATCTTTAAACAAATCGGAGAATTGATAATAGAAACGATTATTTATATTATTTCAGCAATTTTTTCGACCTATAAATTATTTATATTATCATTTTATGAATTTCTAAAACTACCTTATCGACTTTTAAGATTTCTGATTGTAAAAAGTAGAAGAAAGAAAAGAAATAAATTAAGAAAGAAATTATCATTAGCAGTTATTAAAACGAAGTATTTTTTACTGGGAATATTTTTTTTAGGAATGATAATTTCTTTTCAGCAGCTTCATTCCTTTGTTATTAATCTCCCCAATCCCCGACAAATAAATTTAGCCGGATTTCCGGTGACCAGCAAAATTTATGACCGGGACGGAATTTTACTTTATGAAATTTATGAGAGATTTAACCGGACACCAATAAAATTGAATCAGGTACCAAAATACGTAATTGAGGCAACTATTGCTACAGAGGATGAAGAGTTTTACTTACATAACGGGATATCATTAAGAGGAATTTCCAGAGCTTTAATTCATAACTTAACATCAGATTCCTTGGAAGGAGGTTCAACGATAACGCAACAACTCATCAGAAGCACCTATCTAACTCCTGAGAAAACCTTAATCAGAAAATTAAAAGAGATTATTTTATCAATATGGATTGAAGCGATTTACAGTAAAAATCAAATTCTGGAAATGTATCTCAATCAGGTGCCATATGGCGGGACGGCCTGGGGAATTGAGGCGGCGGCAAAAACTTATTTTAATAAAAAAACAAGTGAACTGAATTTAGCTGAGGCAGCCTTTTTAGCTGGTCTTCCGGCTGCCCCAACAAAATACCAACCATTCGGAAATCCTGAAAAAATATATAAAAAGAGACAGGAAGAAGTGTTGAAGAGAATGCTTAAGGAGAGTTTTATCAATAATAAAGAATACAGTGAAGCGATAGCTTTTCCCCTGAACATTACAGAACCGAGAATACCGATTGCTGCTCCACATTTTGTGATGTATACAAAAGAACTCTTAAATAAATATTACGGACCGAGACTTATTGAACAGGGAGGGTTAAGGATATATACGACTTTGGATCTTATCTTGCAGGAAGAGGTACAAAAAATAGTTTATGAAGCGGTAGAGCAACTTAAAGAACTTAAGGTGGCTAATGGTGCAGCATTGGTTACTAATCCTATTAACGGCGAAATATTAGCTATGGTAGGTTCAGCAGATTACTACGATCGCGAGAATGATGGTAATGTCAACGTAACGCAATCCCGGCGGCAACCCGGATCAGCAATTAAAGTAGTTAATTATGCAACGGCTTTACAAAACGGCTTTACAGCAGCAACAATCATCAATGATTCGCCGGTATCCTTTCACATTGCCGGACAACCAGAATACAGACCGGTTAATTATGACGGAAAATTCCACGGAAGGGTGACTATGAGAACTGCTTTGGGTTCGTCATATAACGTACCGGCTGTCAAAGTTTTGAATTCTTACGGAGTAGACAGAATGATTGAAACGGGCAAAAAAATGGGGATTGATTCCTGGGATGAAAAGGGACGATTCGGCCTGTCTTTAACCCTAGGAGGGGGTGAAGTAACGATGATGGATATGGCTGAGGTTTACGGAACTCTCGCCTATGGCGGAATCAGACAAAACTTAACACCTTTGGTTAAAATTACTGATTATAACGGTAAGAATATTCCAATACCTAAAATGGGGAAAATAATCAGAGCAATACCGGAGACAGTAGCTTTTATTTTAACCAGTATCTTAACTGATAATGACGCCAGAACTCCGGCTTTTGGTAGTAATTCGCTGCTTAATATTCCCGGTAAGTGGGTGGCGGTAAAAACAGGCACAAGTGATAATAAACGCGATAATTGGACAATCGGTTATACTACGGATTATGTGGTGACTGTTTGGGTGGGTAATAACGATAACAGTCCGATGAATCCCAGCTTAACCTCAGGAATAACCGGGGCGGCACCTATTTGGCGAGAAATAATGGAAATATTTTTAAAAGATAAAGACAGTCAGCCTTTTATTAAACCTGACGGGATTATCACCGTTAAATGCAATAATAAGGATGAATATTTTATTGAAGGGACTTTTACAGGAAGAGAATGTCCAAATTTAACACCAGAGCAGAAGGTTCAAACTGAGAATTAGTTCTTCTTACTTATTTCTTATGCTCCGCCTGATTATTTATTATTAACTGCATTGACAATTAAAGATTATATAATTTAATATATATACCCGCCCATTAATTACTGTCCCCTTTACTATCAGTGAGAAAGGTGGAGTTTTAATGTGGGAAAAAATATAAAAAATTTACTAATAAAAAAAATCACAGAGAAAAAGGCTGTGGTGGGAATAGTTGGTGTTGGATATGTAGGAGAATCTTTAGGAAGAGCGATAGCAGAAGCCGGATTTACCACTCATGGTTTTGAAGCGGACGAGGCAAGAATAAGGTTATTAAAAGATTCACTGCCTGTTAATTTCACTTTGCACTGTGACAAAAAACTTCTAAACAATTGTGACATTGTCTGTGTTTGCGTACCAACACCGTTAACAAAAGAAAATCTGCCAAATACTTCAATCCTGGAAGCAGCTGTTGATGAAGTTAGGCAACAATTGAAAAAAGGACAACTGATAATCATAGAAAGTTCGGTGGCACCGGGAACAACCAGAAATATAATTTTGCCAATTTTAAACAAAGGCGGGCTTAGGGTTGGGTGCGATTTTTTCCTAGCTTTTTCTCCAGAAAGGGTTGACCCGGGAAACAGCAATTATAGCGTCCGTAATATTCCTAAAGTGGTGGGGGGAATTGAAGACAATTCTCAAAGATTAGGAGTGGTATTTTACGGAAGTGTAGTGGAGAAAGTAGTACCTGTTGAGTCATGTGAGGCAGCAGAATTAACAAAAGTTTTAGAGAATGTTTTCCGGCTTATCAACATCAGTCTTATTAATGAAATTGCTGACTATGCGAGAGCTCTTAATATTAATATTTGGGAGGTTATTAATGCTGCAGCAAGCAAACCTTTCGGATTCTTAGCTCATTATCCCGGTCCTGGAGCGGGCGGATATTGTATACCAGTCCTGCCAATTTATTTATTGGATAGCGCTAAAAAAAATAATATTTCTCTTCCTTTAGTGGAATTAGCAACTCTGTCCAACAGAAAACAACCTGAAAAAATAGCCAATATGGCTTTGACTATCATGAACGGAAAATTGCATAAATCAACAAACGGAAACGGAATAAAACCCCAGGCGTTATTAGTGGGGATCAGTTATAAAGAAAATTTAGGGGATACCAGGGAGTCGGTGGCTTTAAAAATTTGGAATAAATTGGAAGAAGGAGGAGTAGAGGTTCATTATCACGATCCGTATGTTTTACGATTGAACGGCTTTACTTCGAGCGATTTAAATGAAGAATTCTTAAAAAAGATGGATATGATTATTGTTACAACTCCCCATAGAAATATAAGTTATGAAACCTTAATTGCATCCAAAAAACCCTTACTAGATACGAGAGGCGTGCTCAACAACTATACGGGGGCGAATATTTATCACATATAGATCCTCATTTTCATGAGGATGAAATTTATGCGTATTTTAGTTACCGGCGGAGCCGGTTTTATTGGTATTAACTTAACATTAAAGCTTTTAAAACTTGGACATGAGGTGACAATTATCGATAATTTTATAACCTCGGAAAAAGCTAAAATAAATGTTTTAAGAAATAAAAAAAATTGGCAATTGATCGTTGCGGATATAGGTAAGAAACTTCCAACCGAACTTAGAAAGATGAAATTTAATCAGATTTATCACCTGGCTTGTCCGACAGGAGTGCCTAATTTAATTCCCCTGGCCGAAGAGATGCTATTAACCAGTTCATTGGGTACGCTCAATATTTTGGAATTGGCAAAGAAAAATAAAGCAAAGGTTTTATTTACAAGTTCTTCGGAAGTTTATGGAGATCCAAAAGAATTTCCTCAGGATGAATCTTATACAGGCAATGTAGATTGTATAGGAATAAGAAGTCCTTATGAGGAGGGTAAAAGATTTGCTGAGAGTATGATAGCGATGTATGTCAAAAAATACGGATTGACGGGTAAAATTGTCCGAATATTCAATACTTATGGTCCGTATATGTCGCTTGGTGACTACCGGGTTGTTCCCAGATTTCTTTTTCAAGCTATTGCCGGCGAGCCTCTAACTATTAACGGGGACGGGAAACAAAAAAGAACTTTCTGTTATGTTGATGATTTAGTCAATGGACTTTTGTTAATTATGGATAAAGGAACGAGGGGTGAGGTGTATAATCTTGGCAGTGATGAGGAAATAACTATTGAAAAGTTAGCCCGTTTGATTATAAAAATAACAAAGAGTAAAAGTATGATTAAATACCTAAAACCATTAAGTCATGACCCTTGGCGAAGACTGCCCAACCTTAATAAGGTAACAAATTTGCGTTGGCGAAGATATATTTCTCTTGAAGAGGGCCTGCGTTTGACAAGAGCATATCTTGGACACGAGTGAGTATGAAACCGTTTACTCCCCTATTCGGTCTGCCCTTAGGCATTTCATCAACTTTTTGGTATCTGATGGGGTTGATGCGTTTTATTTCGGAGCGAATTTCTCAATTAAAAGATAAAAAAAAGCAAGTCAAGAAAAATAAATATAAAAAATCAGATATTGCAGCTGTGGTTGCCGCATATAATGAAGAACTAGTAATAAGAAAGTGCGTCCAGTCCTTGAGGCTATCGCTTTCGGCGAGACAAATTTATGTAGTATCGGATGGATCGACTGACAAAACTTACCGTCGGGCAAGAATGGAAGGAGTACATGTTAGTAAACTACTACCAGGACTTGGAAAAGCAAAAGCTCTTGTTTACACAATTTCGAGATACAAGTTATTTGAAAATTATAAATTCATTTTTATTGTAGATGCCGATACTCAAATTGACAGAAATTTTGTTAGGTTGGCTTTACCTCTGTTCGAAGATAAACAAATTAGTGTAGTTTTTGGGAGTGCGCTGATAAACTGGCCAAAACATATTTTGCCTAAGCTTAAATTTTATTATGTTGCCTACCGGGAAAGATTAAACAGAATGTTGCAGTATTTTTTTATTTACGGACAAACCTGGAAAAAGACTAATGTCAATTATGTCATTCCGGGCTTTGCAACAATTTACAGATGCCGAATTTTAAAGAAATTACCAATTGACACTCCAGGACTACTGATTGAAGATTTTAATACGGCCTTTCAACTGCATAAGAAACATTTAGGCAAAATAGGCTATAACCCACAATGCATCGGATGGGACCAGCATCCGGAAACGTTAAGCGACTACTGGCGGCAGGTAAAACGTTGGAATATAGGTTTTTTTCAAACCATCAGGCTAAACGGAGTCTGGCCTTCTTTTTTTTGGTTAAGTCTTTTCATATTTACGTTAGAGGTATTTTTAAACTCAATATTTATTTTGACGTTGCCCTTATTAATTATATTTTTAATAAGTCCGTATTTAGCAAATGTAGTACCCCAACTTGCAGCATTCTCACAGTTTTATCAAAGTTTTGGGCCTTATAAAAATGTGGCTCTTTCAAATCTTATTGTTTATTTTTTCATTATCGATTACGGATTGACAATTGTCATTGGACTTATTTATAAAAAACCCCAATTTATTATTTACGGATTGTTTTTCTTTTTCATGCATTATATGACCTCATTAATATTAATGAGTTCGTTAATCCCGGGATTTTTCAGTTCAAGTTCCGGCCGCTGGATATCACCAACCAGAAGTAAAGATCAGATGAGCGTTAAAATGTGATGTTTAATTATATGAAACATAAAAAAGTCTTAGCAATTTTTGCCCACCCGGATGATGTTGAACAATTTTGTGGGGGAACTTTAATTCTATTAAGGCAGGCCGGCTATCAGATTTTAATAACAGCATTAACCAGTGGCGAGTGCGGTACAACTACGTTAAATTCTCTCGAAATTGCCAAAATTAGAGATAAAGAAGCCAAAAGAGGGACTAAAATTATTGGTGCAGATTATCAATGTTTGAAAGTTACCGACGGAATAGTCGGATATTATCCGGGGCGACTCGCCCACTCTTTGACCGGACAACCCTACCTATATCACAGCGATCCACAGGGATTAATTGGTGAGGACGGTCAGATAGTTCGGGTAAATACAATTGTAGATATTACTAGTGTAATTGAAAAAAAGATTATAGCTTTCTCTTCGATGATTTAAAGTGTTTTTTCAATTTTTCGTCAAAGGAGGCAAAATCGTCAGTAGCTATTTCTTTGGCTAGTAATAAATTATAACAATCTTCCAGACTTAATGTTGTAGTCTTAAAAAGTTTCAGGCTTTTGGTCAGTATTTCTCTTTCAGCCAATTTAATAAAAGTAAGATTCAGAATTTTATTCAGAGTTTTATTCAGCTCGTCCTTATTCTTTTCATAGTATGACTTTAGAACCCAATAGATTTCGAAAAAAACAATTATCGAAGTAGTTACGTCAATTTCACCTTTGGCCGCTGACAGAAATAGTTTTTTAGCGACGAGGTGTTGAGAGTTATTATCCTTCAGCAGGAACCTGAGGAAATAATTTGTATCGACAAATGTCATTTACTTTTATTGAAATATTCTTGTCTTGAATTTTCAATAATTTCTTCCATATTCTTACCCTTCCATTTCCTGGGCATTTTTACCGAACCGGCCAATTCTTCAACCAAAACTTCAGCCGGAGTAATAATCACCTTACCTTCCTCTTCGGAGACTATTACCTTTTGCCCGGTTTTCAAACCAATCTTCCTAACGATTTCAACTGGCAGAGTCAACTGATTTTTGCTGGTAATTGTGGCAATTTGCATATTACAAGGTAATATTACATTAACAAGGAAAAATTGTCAATACAAGGACATCAATTATTTTTTAATTAAATAACTGCCAGACCGACGGATCTTCGGAGCCCAAACGCCAGAAAGTGACACCGGCAAAGCCGGCCCGGTCGGCCAAGGCTACTTTGGCAGCTACACTAGCTCTATCTTCGTACCAAACTTCATGGGTATGGCCATCATCCTCATAAGAGAAATGAGGACTTTGTGAATCTTCATCCCAAAGGCGCATTGCTCCATAATCTTGGCGGAGATTTTCTATCTGTTCATAGGTCAAGCCGGTAGCTTTTTCTTCATTTTCCTGCCAATCATAACCGTAGAGAGGAATTCCCAAATAAAATTTATTTAGAGGCAAATTTTGCTTTCTAGTATATTCAACAATTTTTTTTACCCATGATATGGAGGCAATGGGACCAGGAGAGCCTTCATCATAATGTTCTCCATAAGCCATAATATAGAGATAGTCGGCAGATTTTGAAAGGGCAGGCCAATCCTGAAAGGCATAACGGTGATCAGAAGAATTACCTAATTTAGGATGAAGGGCAATCCATAATTTTTTACCCTGATTATGTAATTCTGAGGCGAGTTCGGAAATAAAGAAAGTAAAATTATTCCTGGCATCGGGATTGACTTCTTCATAATCAATAGTCACACCATCAAAATCGAGATTAGACAGAAGATTAAGAATATCCTCAATATGGGCTGATCTTTTTTCCTCAACCTCAAGCATATCCTCTACTCTAGACGAATCCCAGGAAGTTCGGAGAGTTTCGGGTAAATTGGTGATGACGGCGGTAACCTCGACATTGTTAGATCGTGCAAAATCTATAATACTCTTATCTTCGTCGGCATACTGGTATTTTTGAATTGTACCCTCCATATCCAGATAGTACCAAAAGAGACTTAAGTGTTTGAAGACAGACACATTTTGGGTAAATGAAGAAAAGGCAGGCCTCTGATCCCAATAAGGTATTGAGCCACGAACAGCAAGGGATTCCAATCGAGGTGTTGGGGTGAGGGTCGGAGATGGAGATTGAGGTAAAGAAGGATTATTCACGGTTATAAATTTAAAAATAAATAATAAAACAATGATAATACTAACGAGGATGGGAAGAAGAGTTCTTTTCATCCTAGTAGAATTTTAGCAGCATTTTGGGGAGAGACATTCATAAACAAATCTATAATGGAAAGGTCAGGTATAAAACCGAGTTTATTAAATTGCTGAGGATAAGGTGGGCAGTGCCAATCCTGAACGGTTATTTTTATGCCATTTTTCTTAAAGAGTTCCTGATGCATATAAGCGGCGATGGCGGTACCCCCACAATAATCTTCATTGGCACCGACAGCTTTTATCAGTTTAATGATTTTTTCGTCGGCGGAAAGTCCATCTAAATTTACAGTTTTGGTCAAATGAGAACCTCTGATTATTTTTCTCAGACGAAAACGGCTTTTTTTAAGCAGTTGTTCTGTTGAATTGATGGAAAGATCTCTGTTTGACGAGTGACCTTTATTTATTAAGTATTGGATGGCCCAGCAGATGGCGGCAATATTAAGATCAGCAATGGTTTTATAACGCATGTTTAGAATAGTTTCCATATCACGATAAATAGGCTGATAGTTTGGCGCCTTGGAATAACAAATCTCAATGGTTTTAAGATGGGTTTCCACCCAATTATTGCCGTAGGATACTTCTGTCTTCCCGATAGGAATAAAACCTTCCCTTTTTATAGGCACAGATAGAAGAAAACGGCCGAAGGTCTGTTTGACAGGAGTATGGGACTGATAAGATTTATCGGTGGTGCCATCAGGATATTTATGCTTTTTGAGATATTGAACTTCATCCCGAATAAGATAAATATCGGAATTTAATATTCTGGCAAAATAATGGAGTCTGGGGAAATATTGCGGTTGGATTCCAGAATATCTCATAGAAAAAATCGATAACAATAAAAGACCTCGGCAGCAAAACAACCTATTTGAGCTCCCCTTAATTTAGCTAAATATTCGATAGTCTTGGCTGATCTGGTATGAGTTCCTGATCTTATCTGTGAAGTATAATATTTCATAGCTTTAATTTTGATATCTAAATCTTCTTTAGTTAACGAGACATAAAAATTTAGCGGTTGCGGATTAAACACACTCCAACTATTGGCAGCAAACTCGTATCCTAATACCAAGGGGACAAACGTCTTAAGTTTAGGGGGAGCAGGCCGAGTGGCAGCAATAGTAGAAGCCGCAGCAGCACGATGATCCTGGTTATAATCGGAAAATTGGGTGGAAGCGATAATAGTCGGAGCAACTTTTTTTAGGGATACTTTTGATTTAGTTTCAATCGCTTCAATAATATCCCGAGACGGGAGACTATCCAGTTTCAAATGATATTTATCTCCGGGAAAGGCGATGTCATAGTCATCTACTTTTAGAAGATTCATTACTTGAAGAATTTCTTTCCGTCTCATAGAGACAGTGGAGCTACCCCGAGCGGAATAATCAGAGGTAGTTCCAAGGGTTAGAAAGAGAATGTAAATCTTGCCTCCGGCACTTTTTATTCTACTGATTAAACCTCCACAACCTAAAACTTCGTCATCAGGATGGGGAGCGATAATCAGCAGTCTGGCGTTATTAAGCGGAATCATAAAACAAACGCGGATTTACTCCGTAACAATAATCTCACCTGTTTCTCCCGGTGATAGATGGTTATGATACTGCCAGGTACCGACTTTAGCAAATTTAAATGAAAATTCACCGCTGAAACCAACTGATTTTAATTGATCAAATCCGGGGTAGAGATTATGACTCGGATGAACATTTGAAGCTACCCACATACCTTTATTAGTATTATTCGTCCAAGAGACAGTCTCCCCTACTTTGACAGTAACTACTTGCGGAGTAAAACCAACTTTTGAGTAATTGACTTTGGTAACAGTAATATTAATACCTTCGGATTGAATAATCTTTTGAGGTACCTGCAATTCATTTCCGTTATTCTCAATATTTGAAGAAGTATCATCAGGTGTGCCCTTTTTACCTTTCGTAAGAGAGAGACCAGCAACAATTATGATTAAAATAAGAAAAAGAATGATTAAATATTTTTTATTCAAGCTATTTCACCACCTTTGGTTTATATTCTATTATATAATAAAATCTTTTTTATTTGCCGAAGCGGCGGTGGCGATCCTGATAAAATTTAACGGCTTTTTTAAATTCACGGGGAGTAAAATCCGGCCAGTAAACAGAAGTGAAATATAATTCAGCATATTCAAGTTGCCACAAAAGAAAGCCAGAAAGCCGTTTTTCTCCGCCGGTTCTTACTAATAAATCAGGGTCTGGCTGACCAGAGGTATCCAAATATTTCATGAATGTTTCTTTAGTCAGAGGGATTTTGGGATTACTTTGACACCATTTATTAACTGCCCTGATTATTTCGTCGCGTCCTCCGTAACTTAAGGCAATGTTTACAGTGATAGCCTTATTGTTTTTAGTTTTTTCCAGCCAATCTTTGGTTTTATTGATTAGATCGGCAGGAAAATTTTCCAGGTTGCCAATTATGTTAAGACGAACGTTTTTGCGGTGGAAATTATCGACTTTACGATCTAAATTATGTCTAAACAAATTCAAAAGAAAATCAACTTCCCTTTTATCCCGATACCAGTTTTCGGTAGAAAAAGCCCAAAAAGTAAGATAAGGAATGCCTATTTTGATAGCGGTATCAATAAGAGGTTCGAGCATTTCTTCTCCACGACGGTGGCCTTCAAAGAGGGATAAATGATTTTTTTTAGCCCAGCGGCGATTGCCGTCCATGATTAAAGCGATATGCTTGGGAAGACTCGACATATTTTATTTGTCATCCTGAGCTTTAGCGAAGGATCTCTCGCGAATGCGAGAAAATTACTCAGACAAGCTGAGAGATTCTTCGGCTTACAGCCTCAGAATGACAATAATTATTAAAACAAATGATTATTAATAATTTTAGCCGGGCCGGCGGGATAATTTATTATAGTTCTTCTGACAAAAGGAAGAGAAGACAATTTTTTCATCAGTTTTTCTTTATTTTCTTCCTGACAAAGAAGGTGAACATCATGGCCGGTATTGAGAGTGAAATAAACGGGAAGACCTTCGTTTTGCCATCGGCTTACTTCTCTTATAAGAGAAATAGTTTCAGGCAATAAATACAGATAAGAGGGTGATTGGGTCATAATGACGGCATGAAGTTCAAAAGCCTCTCTTTCAGCAATTTCGGCAAAGCGGGTAAAATTTTTTTTAGTTAAGGCAATTTTGAGCTGTTTTATTTTCAAAGGCAAATTTTTCAACCTCCTTTGATAAAATGGGCTGGTTGAGGCATACTTTTGAGCAATTGAGGTGGCAACAGCTTTTTTTTCTTGGCTGACTATAGCGACAATATCAAGAAGTGACCAATGATTTTCGGGAAAGAGAGAAAAGGCGTATGAATTTTGATGGTTTGAACCCTTTAGCCATTCGACAAAACCGGCAGGAATGGAACGGCAGGCCGAACCGGAAGCCAGCCGGGCGAGAGCAGAAATTTGCTTTTGGTTAAACTGTAAATTTAAGGCTGAGACGGCAGCCAAGGTCAAAGCAGCAAAACCAGAGGCGGATGAAGAAAGACCGGAGGAGGCAGGAAAATTATTTTGGGAAACAATACGGGCATAGAGGGGACTTTTTTTTAATTCTCTTATCCTGTTCAGATGAACAATTACCCTATTTACTTCGCGATAATTTTTTTGACCGTCGATGGTAACTGAGTCGGCATTAAATCTGGGGGAAAATTCAACGGTAGTTATCGTTTTTAAATTGCTTAAATTCATGGAGATAG
>MFJM01000026.1:21861-22031 GCA_001779205.1 Candidatus Gottesmanbacteria bacterium RIFCSPHIGHO2_02_FULL_39_14 | reverse complement strand
ATTAGAATAGGCAAGAGCGGTAGCTTTCATACGACACTAAGTTTTTTTCCGCCAATTTTGATTAAAGCGTTGGACAAGCGATGACGATATTTTGGCTGATAAAGAACAATTACACAATCCCCCTGTCCGGCACCGGAGAGTTTGGCACCGTAGGCTCCATTATTGAGAGC
>MFJM01000026.1:0-21831 GCA_001779205.1 Candidatus Gottesmanbacteria bacterium RIFCSPHIGHO2_02_FULL_39_14 | reverse complement strand
ATTTGAGATAGGCATTTTTGGCTTTATCAACAAGGCGGGCAATAGACTTAAAAATTTTATTTACTTTGGCGGGATTTTTTTCATAAAGAGCGGCAACTTGAGCAACCAGAGTGGCGGTATCTGCCTTAGAGCCGGAGTAAACGACTAATAAAGGCAGATGACGATGAAGTAGTTGAATTACCGGTTTACCAATCTGATAATAAATAATACCACCGTAAACTGCAGATGCCACATCAAATCCGGAAGCTTGAGAATGAATTGATCTGACAACAGATACCGCTAAATCAAAAAGCTGGGACTTATTAAGTTGTATCTCGAAAAGTTGAGCAAGAGCTTTGAGAGTGGCGACGGTGACGGCTGATGAGGAGCCCAATCCTAAAGTCGGAAGAAATTCAGAGGAGGTGGTAATGGAAAGACCTGATTTGAATTTATATTTTTGGAAAAATTTCGAAACGGAGGCGGCAACATAAACAGATTTTGGAGCAATCGGAGAGTTAAGTTGTATATCTTGGGAGGGGATTTTTTTTATGGAAACAGTGATCTTTTTATTGATGGCGGTTACCAGGCAAGGATAACCGTAAACAACGGCATGTTCACCAAGAAGCATTAATTTACCGGCAGCTGAGGTTTTTACCTGGTTTATCATTTTTTACTTTCCAGCCTTAGACCTTCTTCGCCTAAAATAATTTCCTCCAGATGGTAATTAAAGCGTTTAGCTAATTGCTGCAACAAATTTTTAGGAGAAGCAAAACAAAGCAAGTAGCCGACTCCCTCTTTCCTGCCGCCGCCTCCGAGAATTTTAGCGGCTCCTCCACTTTTTTCAACACTTCTTATAAACGGCAAGACTTTTTGACTGACGACACCGATTTTTTCCAATGTTTTTTCTGTCGATCTGATCGCTTCAATTAATTGAGGTGCCCGACCAGTTCTAAGAGCAACAGCTATATTTTTAGTCTGAATTTCATTGAGATTAAAAAGAGATGCAAAAAGTTTTTTATTCTTATTAAATCTGGCGGCGACGAATTTAACCAGAGAAGCAGTTGATTCATGAGAAGGGCCGGTATCAATAAGATAAAAATTATTAAGATGCGGAGACAGTTTGAGAGGAATTTGCCAAATACTTTTGAGAAATTCCAGTTCTTTCCTATACCAAACAAATCCTCCGTAAGTTACACTGCTATTATCAGCACCAGAAGGATTATAATGTTTAAATTTTTCCGCCTTATAAGCAAGTTTATTGACTATTTCCGGGTTCCAGATTTTTTTTAAATAAAAAAGGAGGCCAGCTAAGGTGGCCACGGCGACGGCAGCGGAAGAACCGAGATGATAACCCGGTTTTAACTCCGAATCTACAGTAATTTTTACAGGAGGAATTTTTTTCAGCCGATAATAATTTTTAAGAGTTGAGATTATCTCCCGGATATAACGGTTATCGAGGGAAGAAATAGTTAATTTATCAATATTACCTTCGACAGTAACAAAAACTCTTTTATTGATACAGGATAATAAAGCAGGTTTACCGTAGACAACAACATGTTCACCAGAGAGATAAATTTTACCCGGAGTGGAAACGGTGACTAACATTTCAGTCTAATGGTTTGAATTTGATACCGTAGGGGATAATACCTTCCAATCCAGGATCTTTGGTACGGCGGAGAACGGTAATAACCTTTTGGCCGATTTTAAGGTTAACATCGAGATAATCTACAAGTTGAGCGATTATTCTTAATCCTTTGTTAAATTCGGCAATGGCTACTATATAGGGAGCTTGAGCCTCAAAACCTGCCGGAGGCACATATATTTGGGTATAAGAAACGATTTTACCCTTGAGGAATAATAAGCTTTTTATTTTTTTCTGATTACGCCAAATTTTTACTGGAGATAACATATTACAAATAACAAATAAAATTAGATATATTTAGTCTTTTCATTCAATTTTTCTTTAGTATGTGAATAACGCATGTTGCTCCTGAGCCACCGACGTTATGAGTTAAACCTAGACGGGCGTTTTCAACCTGTTTATTGCCAGATGTTCCATTTAACTGATGAAAAATCTCAACAATCTGTTTGACACCGGTAGCACCAACCGGATGACCGGCTGCTTTAAGTCCTCCTGAGGTATTGACAACAGGATGACCTATGCCTATCCAAGTTTTTTTGGCAAAAATATTTTTAGCTGCCTCCCCTTTAGGGAAAAAACCCAAATCTTCCATAGCAATAATTTCAGCGATAGTAAAACAATCGTGAACCTCAGCAACATCAATATCAAGCGGTGTAATACCAGCCTGTCGATAAGCATTCGTTGCGGCAATAATGCTGGCCTTTAAGGAAGTCAAATCTTCCCTTTGAGAAAGACCCAGGGTGTCGGTAGCAACTTGAGAGGCAATAATGGATACCTGACTTTTATTATCAGATGGGGAAAGAATAAGAGCGGCAGCCCCATCGGTAATCGGCGAACAATCAAGAATTTTGAGAGGTGAGGAGACCGGCGGACTTTTTAGAACCTGCTTTAAGGTAATCTGTTTTTTAAATTGGGCATGAGAATTTAATGAGGCGTGATAATGATTTTTAACGGCCACCTGGGCAAGCTCAATTTCTTTGGTCCCATATTTGGCCATGTGAACCCGGGCTATTAAAGCATAGAGTGCAGAAAAGGTAGCTCCGGCCTCCCTTTCGCCGTCAGAACCGGCTCCCATTAAAGCTCTATTGACGAGTTCGGGTTTATAATCAGTCATTTTTTCAACACCAATAACTAAAACGTGACGATATTGTCCGGAAAGAATGGAAAGCGCGGCCAAATGAACAGACAAACCGCCTGAAGCACAAGCAGCTTCAACTTTAGTGGAGGGAACCGATAAACCCAATTCTTCGGCGAAAAATGCTCCTAAATGATCCTGATTACCCAGTGAGGAGGAAAGCATATTACCGACGAAGACAGCATCTATTTTAGATTTAGGCAAACGGGCTTCTTTTAAAACTTCGTCGGTCACTTCTCTGACCATTTGGCGCGGTGAGATATGCCACAATTCACCGAAATTAGAAGTAGCACCTGCAAGAATACCGACTTTCATAATAAGATCCTTCGACTCGCTATGCTCGCTCAGGATAAGTTCCACTAACTCCGATTAATCGGAGAGTGGAACTAGATTTTTCCGTTAAATTTTAAATAATCCACGTAATTAATATATTTTTTGCGATTTACCTGATTAGCGAAATTTTCCCGCCTATTTCTATCATTTTTCTGGTTAACCCTGATTACAAAAGCATCTGAACCGGCACCTGAACCGTAGGAAGTAAGCAGAATGAGATCATCTTTTTGGGCGATGTCGAGAACGGCTGTTAAACCCAATAATGAAGAAGCTGAATAAGGATTACCGATATGATCGACGATTAGAGAAGGCGCAAGCTGTTTATCCGTAAATCCTAGCCTTTTAGCAACAGCACGGGGAAATTTGCCATTAGGCATATGAAAGACACAATATTTAAAATTTTCCGGTTTAAATTTTGTTTTTTTCATAAGATTTATAGAAGACAACTCAACGTGATAGAAATAGGCCGGTTCTCCGGTAAAACGGCCTCCATGACTGGGGAAGCGGACACCGTCACGGCGCCAAAAATCAGGAGTATCTGAGGAAACAGAAGAAAATGCGATAATTTCAGCGAGACACTTTGACGAGAATCGACTAAGAATAATGCTAGCCGCGGCTGAAGCAGCGGTATATTCAAGAACGTCATGGGGTTTAGCCTGGGCACAATCCGACCCGACGATCAAACCAGTTTTAATTTTATTGGCGGAAATAAGACCGCTGACAGCAATCATAGCAGTAGTGGCAGCTTTACAGGCAAATTCCAGATCAGCTGCCAAATAATGGCGACCAACTCCCAAAAATTCACCTAAAATAGTGGAAGTGGGATTAACAGCGTAAGGATGGCTTTCCGAACCTACGAGAATGGCATTAATTTCCGAGGCAGATATTTGACCGTTTTGCAAAGCCCTGACACTGGCTTCATAAGCTAAGGTTACGGAATCCTCATCAAAATTGGCTACTGATTTTTCTTTAACTCCAAGTGAATTTTCTATATCCGAGGCTCTTTTACCCCAGACTGCAGCTATGTTTTTATTTTTTAAACGATAAAAAGGGATATAAATCCCGTAACTTAATATACCTACATCCATAAGTATTGGTTATTTAACTACCGTTTCTGGCTAATTTCATATGAGAACTGGCTAATTGTCCTACTGACAAGGCGGATAAGAGCGATAATTCTCCGGCCAAAACAGCTGCTCCCACAATCTCGGCCAACTTACGCGCTTTTTCACCTTTCTCTCCAGCAGTTACGTTTAATATTCGTAAAGCTTCCTGTTGGGCAGGAAGGCTAGTTCCACCGCCGATGGTACCTAAGGGCAAATCAGGCAAATAAACACTAATATATAAATTGTTATTAACTATTTCAGTCGTAGTCAGACCGATACTTCCTTCTGCCACATGGGCAACATCCTGACCAAGGGCAATAAAAAGAGCTGACAAAATATTGGCAAAATGGGCATTAAAACCTAATGAACCGGAGATAATACTTCCTAAATAACATTTTAGCCTGACTACCTCATCTATTTTTGAAGCAGATGTTTTTAATACATCCCTGATGATGGGGGCGGAAATAACCGCCTCTGCCCAGACTTGCCGGCCACGTCCTTCGATAAAATTAAGGTAGGAGGGTTTTTTATCGACATCAAAATTGGCGGCTACCGACAGGCAGAGATTTCCGGTTTTTAATGAAATAAATTGTACCAATTTATCCGTGGCAATAGTAACCATGTTCATACCCATGGCTTCCTGAGAATCATAGGAAAAACGGATATAAAGCAAATTGCCGACAATTTTAGTTTGAAGAGCAATTAATTGAAGATGAGAAGAGGTGGCAGCGGCTAATTTTTTTAAACGGGAAAAGTTATCCTGAAGGAATTTTTTTAAGATGAAACTATCTTTTAAACCAGGTGTTTTAAAAACCGAACCGCGAGTTATACCGACATCCTGACAGAAAGACCTGACTCCCCCGCTTAAAGTTGCCGCTTTACAACCGCGATTAACTGAGGCCACCAAAGCTCCTTCGGTAGTGGCTAATGGCAAAAAAAAGGATCCTTCAGTATAATTTCCAGATACTTTGAGCGGACCGGCTATACCTAAAGGGATTTGGGTGGCGCCAATCATATTTTCACAATTTTTATGCTGGGCATTATCCAGATTTTTCGGATAAACTGAAATTGCGGAAAAGTTCATCTTTAATTTGTTCTCCAGATATTTTTTTCTTTGGATGATAGTTTTTAGCAGGCTCAAGGTCATATAAAAGGAATTTTGAAAATTCCCAGGTGATACATGACAAAAGAATATAGGATAATTACCGGGATAATAAACAATGAAATTAAACTAATTTTGTATAAATCAAGACGAAGACCAAATCTTAAAGTCAGATAATAGAGAATAATTTTCCAAAAAAGAAGAGTCAGGGAAAAAGCAAGATAAATAAGGCTATAAATTTTCCCCGGGTAGGATAAAGTCCTCGGAGGAGGGAGAAAGAGATACATGAGGGAGGTTATGAAAAACCAAAAAAGGGTCGGTAATAAAGAATATGACCAAAGAAGGATAATGCGGATAAGCGGAAAATTTTTAAATCTTAACAAAAGAGAACCTAAATAAAACAAAAAAATCACCAGGGCAAATCCCAAATAAGAAGAAAAATAGAGGCTATTGAATTTGATAGTTAAAAGATAAGGGTTGGAAAAACCTGTTTTTAAGAGACCGGTTAATAAAAAATAAATAAAAATTAAGAGATGAATAAAAATTATTTGGCGAATATCCTGTCCAGGAAGAGAAATTTGTCTGAAAGTAGCATAAGGATTGTAAATCGTACCTAATAAATGGCGGAGAAAAAGAATCAGAGGGAGCATGATATCAAAAACTGAACTGGAGGATAGAAGCCAGCCTGACCAGTTTAGTACCGAATATTAAATAGGCAAATAAAATAGCAAGAAGAGAAAGCGGAATTAAAGCCTTGAAAGGAAAATGCTTAAATTGAGGAACTAAACGCTTGTATAAGGGAGTCAACGGTCCCATATTTTGAGGAGGAACGATAGACACCTGTTGCATTTTGGCAACCAGTTGTTGGTAAAAAAAATCATTTTCCATAATTAAAGACAAAGGTAAAAGCCTTACGGGCACGGAAGAGCTGGCTTTCGGCACTTTTGAAAGAAATTGACATTTTTTGGGCAATCTCTTCAACAGTGAAACCCTGAACGTATTTCAATTTGAGAATAAGAGTATAGGACGGAGACAGTTTGGAAAAAGTCTCTTTAATCTTTTGTTTCAAGATCTCTCCATCAAGGGCTTCTTCCGGACCGAAAAGCTGGCTTAGGAGAGGCTCGACCTCTTCGAATTTGGAAAAAACAATTTTTTTAATCCTTTTCTTACGGTAAAAATCAATTATTTTATGATTGGCAATGCTACAGATGAAAGTAAATACTGAGGATTTAAAGGCAAAATCACGAAGACCGTCCAAAGTAGCCAAAAAAGTATCCTGGACAATTTCCTCTATATCTTCTTTCTGACCAATTTTACGGGAGATGTAGGTATACAAAGAGTGATTATAATGCCGGTAAAAATAGTTTAAGGCACGCTCATCACCCTTAAGAATTCTTCCGACCATATTTTTATCATCTACTTTAGTTTTTTTCAATACCTTTGAGTCGAAAATATTGATACTATCACGCATTCTGCTATTATAATCCTTCGACTTCGCTCAGGACAAGTTCCTTCGACTTGCCTTACGACAAGCTCCCTTTGCGATTGACAAAGTGGAAAAATAGTGTCTACACTAGATATATGCAGCTTGCCCAAGTAAATATTATCCAAGATTATCCTCCGGGAAGAATTGCCGATTTTCAAACTTTAGGCGGTTTAATATCTTCATTTTTACCAAAAATTCTAATCGTTGCCGGAATTATTTTTTTCATTTTAACAGTGGCAGCGGGAGTAGCGGTAATTAGTGGTGCGGGCAGCGGTAATCCTCAAAACCAGGAAAAAGCCAGGTCTTTTCTGACATATTCAGTCATCGGATTAGTGATAATTTTTGCATCCTATTGGATAGTACAGCTTATAAGTTTTATAACTTTCGGATCGCTAAAAAATTTAGTCGGACAATAAATTAATAATGAATGATCCTATCGGACAAATATCGCCGATTGTTAAAACTCCGGGTGTGACGATTAACGGAACAACAGCAGAATTAACCGGTTTTATAGTGCTGCTTAATTCAGTGTTGAGAGTTATTTTTATAATAGCCGGTGTTTGGGCATTTATAAACATTATTATTGCCGGATTTAGTTTTATTTCCGCCGGAGGCGATCCGAAAAAAGTGGCGCAAGCCTGGCAGAAAATCTGGCAGTCATTTTTAGGTTTAGTAATAATCGTCACTTCCTTTATACTGGCGGCAATAATTGGCATACTCTTATTCAAAGATCCGGGAGCAATTCTTAATCCGACATTAAATGTAGTTAAATAATGAAGACTATTAAGAGAATATTTATTGGAACAATGTTAGCTTTGATATCTGTCAGGACGGTTTTGGCTGAAGGAATAGGCTGCGGAGGAGGATTGGGAGTCATCGGAGAATTTTTTTGTGCCAGACGGACGACGGTGGAGGTGGGCAACAAGTTAAATACGGCTCTATCGGGAATTGTCGGTTTTCTAACGATAATTGCCGCTTTGTGGTTTTTAATCCAGTTTATTATTGCCGGCTTTAACTGGATCAATGCCGGAGGAGACAAAGGAAGAGCACAGGAGGCACGGGAAAAAATTACCAATGCCGTGGTAGGCTTATTAGTGGTAGTTTCCGCCTGGGTAATTGTCGCTATTATAGGATCACTGGTCGGACTGGAAATTCTTAATCCTGGTTCAATACTGGATAAAATAGGCATTGTATAAAAAAATGACTATATTACTACAAACACCAATTACCAACCCGTTAATTACCGGATTTGTCGGGAAGAAACCGGGGGACGCGCCGGCAATATTGGCTAAGTTTTTCAGCGGCATAGTCGGCCTGTTATTAATCATCTCAACCATCTGGGCATTGATACAACTTTTATTGGGGGCTTTTACCTGGATATCATCAGGAGGAGACAAAGGAAGAATTGAGGCGGCACAACAAAAAATGCTGCATGCATTTATGGGGCTGATTTTAGTTTTTGCCGCCTGGGCGATTTTCCTATTGCTGTTAAGATTTTTAGGAATCAGCGGACCAGGAGATCAGATTCAACTGAAGTTACCGACCCTTTTTTAAGACTAGCCCACTTTTTGATAGCTTTTTCATATGAGGCAGGAGTGCCAATATCCATAAATTGCCCTTCGAAAGGAAAACCGGAAAGGAGCCGAAGTTTAGCAAAGCGCGGGAAGATATTTTCCAATTGAGCACTCCCCTCTTTAGGCAAATAAGAAAATATCTCGCGATTGACGACATATAAACCGCAACTAATGAGCTGGGATTTTTGTTGGCCTTTTTGCGGTTTTTCAATAAAATCAATAATTTTAGATCCGTGTAATATCACTTCTCCATATTGAGATGGGTCGACAACAGTGGTCAGAGCAATGGTGGCTAGAGCATTATTATCGAAGTGAAAAGTAATTAAATCATTGAGATTAATATCAATAAGAATATCTCCATGAATAACGATGAAGGAAGTATCTTTAAGATATTTTTTAGCTAAGACTAAAGCTCCAGCGGTACCGAGGGCTTTTTTTTCCTTAACATAAGTAATTTTAACCCCGAATTTTTGCCCGTCAGTAAAAAACTGCTCTATTTTTTCTCCCAACATACCTATGGAGAAAATCAAATTCCTGATATTATATGAACGCAAAAGTTCTACAAGATGTTCAAGAATTGGTTTACCACCAACAGGGAAAAGACCTTTGGGCATTTCAAAAGTAAAAGGCCTCATATTAATCCCCCTTCCTCCGGCTAAAATAACAGCGGTATTAATCTTTGGGGTCAGGGAGCGAGAGATTAAAGTTTCGATAGTATGAGAACGGTTACGAAGGCGTGTTCCGTCAATCAGCTCATCGACTTTGTCCAGTATTGATTTTTTCAAGGTAATAGTGAGCCGTTCTCTATCCATTTAAGTATGACGATCGGCAACTTTGGAGGCACCGTAGGAATACGGCTTGGTTTTGACAAGGAAACCGGAACTTCTCACCATACCGACAACCTCATTAATCATCTCTTTAGTCTCACCAATACTGCCGATATCAACATGAATTTCCACATCATATTTAGTTATGCCATCATCTTTCAGAAGCGCCAAAACTTCATCAGCACAAGCAAGGGACAAGGCAGCTTCCTGATAAATACGGGACCTTAAAACATAAGTCTTTTTATCGATAATTCTTTTCCAAAAATAAATTCCTCCGTAACCTACACGGTGAATAACTATGGCCGTAACAAAATCAACACCATGACCGTTTTTGGGCTGAGAATCAGTACCGATTACCAAACGATATTGGTAGTCAGGAGCACGTTCAATAAACTCCAACACTTTTTGACGAACATTAATAAGCGTTAAAGCACCATAGGTCGGACTATTAAAATGGCCATTAGTAAGGGATGACATACGGATATGATTTTATCACATCGGGGTTGACATACCAAACATTATATCCTATTATAGGCTGCCGCTATGACCTCGAGCAGATTTATTTTAGCTTTGTTAGGATTAATTTTTATAATAATCGTAATTTTATCCAGCGGCAGAATTTTGGATACACTGCGCAAACGGAGCGGAACACCAACCCAAAATCAGGTAAAAGAGACCCAAATAACAGTAACACCGGAGACGAAAAAAGCAAATAAAAAAACGGCATTAGAACCGACAGCCGTTCCGCCTGAGGGAAAAGAGATACCACAAACAGGTCCGCTAGGGATAGCGTATATTATTTTAGGAGGAGGATTATTGACAGGAATAGCAATCAAAAGAATGGTATGAGTTATTCCTATTCCTGAAAATTCGCCAGATCATCAGTCAAAGTCTTAATATCAGTAGACTCCAGATCAGCTTCAATTAGCGACACTTCATCGGATTCCTGAGTATTACCGGCTTTATTAAGATATTCATCCTGAGGAGTGGGTGATGGACCAGCTTGGGTGGGTGAAACCGGCGTGACAGCTTCTGTTGGTTGACTTGCCGTGACATTGGTTGAAGCAGGATTAGCTTGTTGTCTTTTGACGATAGTCTGAACTAAAAGAATAGTTATGGAAAAGAAAACTACAGCTACAACAGCAAAAAGAACATAAAACCAGAGAGGTAAAGACTCGGATTTGGCCGGTGAGACAACTATTTTTCCATCTGATGGCATGTCCGGAACTGAAGGGACTGGCGGAGGAGACTCAACTTCCGGTTGAGAAACAGACGGGGCGGCAGGCGGCGATTGGGTCGGAGCAGATCCCGATTGGATCGGGGCGGGCGCCGAAGATGAAGGGGAAGAAGGAGTCTTATTTGTTTTTTGATCGTCCGTCTTTGATGTATTCATATTAATTAATAACGGCTGAATTGGTAGTAACTTTAACCGTCGGTTGAACCTTAGCTTTATATTTTTTCATTTCTTTAACTAAATTTTTCTCTTCAGAAGCTATATTTTCCAAAGCAACCAAAAGATCGGCCAAACGTTTTTTCAGAGCCTGAAATTCATCCCTGCTTTTATTATTCATTATAGCGGACCAGAGGTCGGAAACGGCTAATAATTCTTTTTCCGCCTTATCAAGATTGGCTGAAATTGCGGTCAGCTGGTTTTTTGAACGATCAGTTATATTTTTCTTAGCATCCAATTTGGATAATCGTCTTTCCAGACGCAGATTAATTTTTCTTAGGCGATTAATCAAGACAGACAGACGAGCATGAAAACGATTAAAGCGTTCATTCAGGGCTGGGAGATTAGATAATAACTGAAGACGGTTTCTAACCTGCGGTGAAGCAGTAGCTAATGTTACCGTCGGAGTTTCTGCCGAAACATTAGAAGGATAAAATGTTGTTAAAATAAATAAAAGCAAATATATAAACATTTAGATAAAAATAACCCGTAAATCTATTCTGAAGGAAAAAAAAAGATTAGTCAAGAGTGTGGTAAGCTATATTTACATGAAAATAAATTTCCCGCAGATTACCCGAAGATATACCGCAGTAAAAAAAATAAGCTTAGTAATAATAATTTTGGCAACTCTAATTTCAGGAATAGTTTTTAATATAACTAGCGAATACATAAATAAAAGAAAAATATTAGGTGTTCAATCTGTCGAGGGTGTCAGGCAAGAAAATGAAAATCAGCAAAAAGTCTGGAAAGAAGACTTAAATTATTGGCTGAATTTCAAACAAAAATACCCTGATTATAATTATACCTACTTAAAATTGGCTGATTTATATTCGAAATTAAATCAGGCAGAGGAAAGTCAAAAAATGTGGTTGAAATACGAGAAGGAAAAAAGGAGGTCAGGTTTCTGACGGAGCTTCCGCTGGTTCCGGTTTTGGTGGACCAGACGGGGCTGGTTGTTCCTGTTGGGGCGCAGCTGCTTTTTCAGCCTCGGCGACAGCAGCTTGAGCAGCCTGTTCTTCAACCATCTTTTCAGCTTCTTTAGAGACAAGAGGAGCGATTTTAATTATTTCCAACTCCGGATCCGACAGAATTATGACTTTTGCGCCTACTTTAAGATCTTTAATTTTAATAGACTGATCCACTTCTTTGAGAGTACTCACATCGACGTCTATTTTTTCGGGTAAATCCGAAGGGAGTGCTTCAACCTCCAATTCATCCAAATTAGTCAACAAAACACCCAATTTTCCCTTGACAGCCGGAGCCTCACCAAGTATGGCTAAAGGTACATGGGCAATTACCTTCTCTTTTAAATCAACCTGGTGAAAATCAGCATGAAGAGGACTGTCGGTCAACGGATGGTAAGTCACATTATTTATAAGAACCGGCATTTTTTTACCATCCAAATGCAGATCAACCAACTTAGTTTCCCCTGCTTGATTGAAGACTTTAAGAAATTCCTTGAAAGGAACGGAAATTGACTGGGATTTTATTTTTTTGCCATAGACATTGGCCGGTAAAATACCTTCTCTTCTTAATCGTTTAACTTTACGACCAAAAACTTTCCTGAAACTAGCAGTCAATGAAATATCAGCCATAAGAAGTACTATTTTAACATAAAACAATAAAAAAGAAATCCTTGATGTATAAAAATTTTTATTCCTATAATAAATTAATGAGAATTATAAAAAAAGCAATCGTATATTCTTTTTGCCTGATAAATTCAGCATTTCTCCTTGCTTCTTTTATTCCCATCCAGGATAAAGCAAAGTTGACATTAATAAGCCCGGTAATCCAAGCAGCGGTATCAGCCAATACGACTAATGATCAAATCAAGACGGATAACAATAAATCCGAGGAAGATAATAAGCAATATAATATTTTACTTCTGGGGCTAGATGCCAGACGCGGTGACGGACGCCCCCGATGCGACGCAATTCACATATTCAGTTTTTCCCCTTCTGAGGAGTTTCTCACTATAACCTCTATTCCCCGCGGAACAAGAATAAATTTAGCCAATGTGGCCACCCAAAGCGCATACCTTTCTAATAATTGCCATATAAACGGAATTGAAGACACAATTAGCAAAATTGAAGAAATAGCCGGAGTTAAAGTAGATGCGTATCTGACAGTCGGCTTCTCCCAGGTGTTAGGAATTTTACGGGCCATGAATTTACCGACAACACCGACATTGCAATATTTAAGAAACCGAAGGTACGGAATCGGAGACTATCAGAGAAGTCATAATCAAGCCAATTTTTTAAAAGATATGCTGACCAGCCACTTTGGGCATTTCTATAATTTGCCCAATAATTTCAGAGAATTCCTTTTCAAAAACTTGGACGGAAATTTGGATTTTAATACCGCAAACTACCTTGCCGAAGCCATATTCAAGAAAAATATTTATCTTAACCCTGAAAATATAATACTGATCACCAAACCGGAAAGATCAAAATACGTAAACGAGCTGCACATAGACTTAAGTGAAAACGACTTAGAGAAAGAGCGAAACGATATAGAATTTATCACATATCAAAGGGACCTGGAAAATTATTTGAATAATTTAATTTCCGGCAGCGAGCAGGAAATAAATTCCGGTTTTAGTAACAGAGCTTACCAAAAATTAATAATCCCCTTTCAACAAAAATTATGGCTGCAAATTGAAGATAAAACGATACGTGAGGAAATACATTATAACTTTTTGAAAGTTATTCTTCTAACTACTACTGACAAAACAATAAAAGAAACTCTTGTTAGAGATTATATTAATGAAGCAAAAATACTGAATAACAATGATTATTTGGAAAAGGCAAAAGAATTAGCAAAAATTTAAGGCGTTAACTTAAACTCGAAGAAACGATCAACAGAGCTATCAGTTTGAAATATTAAATCATTAGCCTGACCTTTTTGTGCGTGGAAATTAAAAGGAGTAAATTGGAATTTAGAGGAAGCAAAAGACAAATTGAGAGATGAAGCTTTATCACCCGCCTGTTTTTGGAAATAAAACTGATATGCCTCCCGATTTGAGGTGAAATTATCCGGCAGAAGATAAGAAAATTTAAAAATATAATCGGAATTTTCGGGAATGCGCAGTAAAATTCCGTAAATTGTCTTATCATTCTGATATGAAGAAATATCAAACATGGTGGACGTAATCTTCTGACTGTTGGCTTCAGCGTTTAGCAGGACAGAATTTTTAGGCAAAAACAGCCTTAAATAATTAGTGTATTGGCCTCCCTGTAAAATAGCTTTTTGACTCTGGTTATTATATTTAATGGTCAAATCCGTAACCAATTGGCCATTGGTGTTAATTTTCTTAGCTAACAAGACTGATTTAGTAATAAAGAAGTTAGCTTTATTTACGCCGAAATTGGACTCATTAATAAAAAGATAATCCGCTAAGCAATTTTCAGATACATTCAGACAGCGAATATCGTAAACCCGGCCGGCCCAGCCGTAACCTTCTATTTCCTTTTGCAGATTGATATCATTAAAATAAAACAGCAGATTTTTTTCCATAAGCGATTTAGGCAAAAGAGACAGTATTTTCAAATAGGCAACCTTTTCACCGGCCAACTTTTTAAAAATGGCATCCGACAATGAATTCAAAAAGTCTTTTTTTTGGCTGGATCCTGCGAAGAATTCAGTATTGATATAGAGTTGAGCTTTAATAAATAAATTATCGGCAGTTACGACTTCATTATTAAAATCAGGTAAAGTTAACGGGCCCAAAACAGACAATAAATCCTGAACTAAAAAAAAGTTCAGGCCAATGACACCATCAAATTTCCGACCCATTATTTTATCCAAAAACCATTGAGATTGCTGAGCGGAGACAGCAAAGTCAGGATCAAAATTACTATCGCGCAAAAACCAATTCGGCTGATTAAAATATTTACGGATAGGCTCAGGAGGTTCCACATGGCCTTTTTGTTGACCATCAATAGAATAGACATCCAAAAGTTCCAGATTTTGCAATCTTCCTTCTGTAAGATGCAAAAAACCGACAGAACCGATAAAACCTCCGGTTGGACGCAATTCCATATTATTCTGAAATAAAAGAAGATATTTTTTTTCTCCATTAAAAAAGATATTTTTAAAGGGAGGGAGGAAGCCTGTTAAAGAATCAAGTTGAACGATAAGATTATCCAAAAACAAAGATATGGCATCAGAAGACAAGAAAGAAATTTTTAAATCTTCTGAAACAGAACGCAACTGTTTAGCATCAGTTGATAACAGATTCAAAGAGTCTATAAGCTGCTGGAAACGGGCTGGGGAAAGATTTAAATCCTTCAAAGTTAAATTTTGACTTGAAGTTTGAAGACTAACCAACAAATTTAGAGTATTATCAGCTGAAACGACAAACCTACTAGACGATTCAATAAAACGACCTATATTTTTAAAAGGGATATAATTTCGAAAAGGATTTAAGGGATTATTTAAGTTGCCATAAAGTGATTTGACAGCGGCTAATTTACCTGCCAATTGATCAATATCCGTATTTAAAGCAGATATATCAGAGGAAGCAAAATGATTCCGGGCATTTTCGACAATCTGCCTGACCAAAACTGCCTGATAGTAAAATATTGAGGTAAAGAACAAAAAGATAAAGATTAAAATTACTGCCGACCATAATAAATAAGGGCTAATTTTACGGTGAACGTATTTTGACGATAAAGAAGCAATTTTTTTCCGGTAAGATGGACTTTTATCAGAAATATCTTTCGGAGAAGGACGAACTAAATTACCGGTTAAACGTATATCAATAATATTCTTATCAGAATGAGTAAAAGCAATTTTCAGGATTTTGTCAGAGATTTGGGAAAAGTACCAGGGATTTAAATTATCCACTCTGACAATTTTTAAACGATCGAGCTTGGCTATTTCGGAGATATCTTCGTTTTGACAGTCGATAAACAGGAATTTGCCAGATGGTTTTAAGAATTTAAGGTAAGAATCCCTGACTTTATCAACCATGCCAATATGGAAAACATAATCAAATTTACCGCTTTTAGGATAATCATTTAACTCAATTACTTCACAGCCACCCTGGTGTAATTCTTGAGATAAAGCGTGTGATAGACCCGATTCTCCAACTATTAAAGCGAGAGGATTAGCTGCGGTTTCTAATTTTTCAGTTTTTTTCTGGTACATAGGACAGATTTGCTAATTTATCAAGTGCCTGATTGACTAACAGATCCGCTTCGTAATTTTTTTCACGCGGGATGAGCGTATAAATAATTATAGCGGGAATGGATTGTTCCATTTCCCGGACCTTATAAAGAAATTCACGCAAACGGGAGTTTTTAACTTTATACAAGCCGTTAACCTGATTGACTATTAAATTGGAATCAAGGAAAAATTTTATTTCACTAGTTGGAGTAAGACCAAGTTGTTCTTTTTTTTGCGATAGATATTCAAGAGCGATTATTAAGCCTGTATACTCAGCTTCATTATTGGTTGTTACTCCAATCAGCTTTGAAATTTGACCGACAATCTTTCCATTTTCGGTTTTTATTACCACACCTATAGCTGCTGGACCGGGATTACCCCTGGCTCCGCCGTCCGAAAAAACCTGAAAATTATTGTTCATAGAAATAAGTATTATATATTTACCGAATACTACGCTCGAAATCAGATAACAATTAGCTTTAAAATTAAATTTCTTATGCACTTACCGAAACCAACAACCAGCTAACCTTAAAAATTATTTTAACACGAAGTAAATCGAGAAGTGAGATGAATTGAGGATTATGAAGTTTTAAATTTTTCGAGTTCTTGTTTTACTTCCTGAATAGATTGCTCACTTTCGGCTGCTTCTAATTTTTGAGCAAATTCAAAGGTAATTTTAGCTTCTGCTTCAGAATAATCGTTGGTATTAAAAGGACGCTTATTCAGAATTGCTTCTTCAGTTATTCTCTGATGTTCTGCTTTTAATTTACCAAAATATTGTACAGCCAATCCTTGCCAAGCGGCATTGGTAATTTCAAACTTATCCTGATCAGTCATCAAATCAATTTTTTCTATCAATAATTTTTTTTGATCATCAGGAAATGGAGCAATTTTGATAAGGTTTATAAACGTAACTGCCATATATTTATGCCCTTCTTAATCTAGCTGATTCAAATAAATTTTTTCCTACTTCATATAATATACCATTCAAATCACGATCAGAAATAATCCTCAGCCTTTGTGAAACATCGAGTCCATATAATAAATCATGTAAAGATACAGAGGTTTCGACAGCTGTCACTGCAGCATTATATCTGTACAAACGCAATTCACCCCTATCGTAGCGAATTTCATGAGTAGCTTGTCTAACTGCATTAAATCCTCTTACGACATCAATATTAGCTTCAGGTGTACTTTCAGCAAAAGAGCGAGCGAGCGAGCGATAAAATCTATCTGATTCTCCAAAATTATAATTAGCCCCTCCGCGAAGCCAAGCTTCAAGATGATTAGCATTAGTAATACCTTTAGTAGAAATTCGCCAAACTGTTTCACTAATCTGCCTATTAGAATTTTCATCAGCAGCAAGAGTCCTAAAAGCATTTGTTCGATTACTAACTTTATTACCGGTAGTAGCATCGTAAAGCTGATTTAAAAGACCTAACCGATTGAGCTCAGTAGCTATAGGTGAGCTTGGAGGCAGTTGGGCAAGAGTAGACGGTAATACAGCGTGTAATCCACGTATATCTTGAACCTGAAATTCAACATTAACTCTTGGTCTACCTGTATTGGAAACAGGTGTTTCTATCCTTAAGTTTACGAACTGTCCAGCTACCCGATAACTATCAGGACTATGCCAAGAAACTTCTCCACGATTGATGAGAGAACCGTCAGTTGGATTAATATCAGGCGGACGAATAATAACAGAGCCATCAAGTCCAAGATGAGGAGTAAGCTTCTCACCATAACGAACCGTACCAGCAAATGGTTCAAAATCATTAGCGTTTTTAACCATGCGATCTACTAATTTACGGACGAACTCACCATCGGTAAAGCGGCTATGACCAAGAAAAGCAGGGACATATTTCACAAAAAGACCATCCAACAATCTGACATTTTCGTCCTGTAAGTGATGAAGTCTTTCTTCCAGTATTCTCTTCTGATTTTCCCAACCAGTTTCTTGAGCATTTTCTAGCTTCTCAATTTGAGCTGAAAGTGTGCCGATCGTCTCTTGATTCCGACGGGAAGTATCATAAGCCAATCGACCTTCATTATCACCATAAAAAAATTGATTTTCCCTGCCTTCAGCGTGAACCGTGTCAAACAATTCCTCGATAATTAAGGAATTACTAAGAAGCGTTTCATAATATGCCCTTTTATCCGGAGAGAGCGCATCTTCACCAAAGATAATTCTTATAAGAGTTTCCTTACAGATTTTGGGATCGGATAAACCAGCAGCATCATATTTCTTCCAGATACTTTCTAAGATCGTTTTAAGATTATTTCCTACTGTATAAATTGTATCCATGCCCTCTCCCCGCCTTTTATCAACTTCACTAGCAATTTTAACTTCTTCTCCAGCTTCAAATGGAATACCTCTCTCCTTTAACTCTTTTTCAATTTTTGCAACTTCGGCATTTGCCTGAGAAAGAAGTGTTTGATATAAAGTAGAACCGTAATCGCCCTGAAAGTTAGTTAATCGTCTAATTTCTTCAATTGCAGCTTGTCTACGAGTAGTCAGACCAGTTAATTCCCTATTTCGTGCATCTCTTTTCTCTTTAGCCTCCTGAACTAAAAGCAATGACTCTTTCACCTGATTTTCAAATCCCAGTTTTTCCTTATTTAAACTTTCTTTCTGTGTATTAAGAGTATTAATACGCTGTTCTACCGCACTTAATTCTCTTTGTTTTGCTGTCAATGATGTCTTTTTTCCTCTCAATTCTCCACTAATCCTAGTTATTTCTCCTGTATTTCGTGTTTGTTGTGCGCCTGAAAGCTGAGCTTGAGAGACTTCTACTTCAGTTTCCAGATTACTTACTTCGGCTGTTAAATTTATTCTTTTTCCGAAAAGTGAATCTAAAGGATAAGTATTGTTAGAAGGATTAAATCCATCTATACCTAATTCGTGATCAAACCCAGCTATTTTTTGATTAAATTCACTAATTTTTTCAGTATATTCTCGAATATTACCAGTCGGTCCTATTGAAGGAGAGGCGGTAGAATCACCTAAACTCCCCTGTTCTGTGCTAATTCTATTAAATTCAGATTCTGCTGTTTCAGCCTCAGTTTTTTTCGTAGATATTTGAGTATCAAGTGTTGTTATAAGTTCTCCTTGTTGTTGAATAGTATTTACCCTATCTTTTGCTTGGGCACGCCTTCTTTGTTCTGATTGTATGACTTCGTCAGTTATTTCTGTTTCTTCAACTACTTTATCTCCTGTTTTAATGGCAGTGGCATCTTCCTGAAGTTGATCAAGAGCTCCCGCACGGCCTTCCTCCCTCAACATGATACGCTGAAGAACATTTCCACCGGCAGTACTGCAAATATCGGTTGCCATACGGTTGTAGGCCTCAACCATAATTTCGTGACGTTCATTAGCGGAAAGCTGGGATAAATTGTAATAAATTTCTCCACTTGATAAAGCGGTTTGAGGCAAATTCCGATAACTTTCAGTCAAAATATTTTGGATATGCTGACGAACTCTACCATGAAATGAGGCAGTATCAGTACCGCCAATGGTTAAATTAGTCGGATTTAGATCAATCATCCAGAGATCGGTTCCCGCTTGTCTGGCTTGATTTCGAATATTATCTTTGGTGGTATTATCTAAGGCATTCCACCCTCCTATTAGAGGTCTTCTAATTCCCAAGTTTCTGATAAATCTCTCCTGAGCAGGGGTGATAGTATTCCAATTAAAATTTCTATAATTTTCTACCCGCAAACCAAGGCGTCGATAAATAGCATGACGAGTTTTTTCCGATTTAACGATAAAATTGCCAGTATAATCGTGACGCCCTTCCCCCCTGCCTGAAAAATGTTTACCCAAGGGAGAATCGACAATCCTTGACTGAGGACTATTCGCAGGAGGATTGGCAATAAATCTCAATTTAAAAGAGACTCTTTCTCCCTGGCTTGCCGGAGGGAAAGAGAGTATCCAATTGCCAATCACAATTTCACTTCCCAGAACAGCTATCCCGGAACCTGCACCGACAGCGGCACCCAGAAGTGGATTTCCGCTTATGACTGTCACAATTTTACCAACTTCTATACCTGTGCCGGCGGCAACCAGAGCTGCTCCTACAATTCTAGCCCGATCAACCGGATCACTGAAGTGTGATGCTTCCGCTATCTCATGGATAGCCTGACGAAGTTGTGCTGGTATACTGGCTTTTTCTGAAAAATCAATTAAGTGATTGCGTAGACCAAAAGAAAGAGCTTCAGTTCCACCATTAGTCAGTTCGTAACCCAAAGCATGAGTAGCAATCAATTCCATTTGTTCAAGGGCTAACAGTCCTCTTTGATATTCAAGACCTTCAGAAAATATTCTTGCTTGTATTCCTATTTCTCTCTCTTTTCTATCTTTACTTTTTCTTAATTCCCTAATTTGATCTGCCCGTTCACGCCAGACTGTATAATCCTCGAGAGCTGCTTGAATAGCCGGCGGAAGTTTAGCGATATCTTCAAAATCGGCTTTTCCTGCAGCTTGAGCTTCCATTCGTTTAGTATAAAAATATTCCATGGGTCCTGTTAGACGATCATAAAGCTCCCAGTCCAAATCAATCTGGTTACCAAACTCCAATCTATCTCGAAGAGCTTCCTCTAAGCTGTAACGGCCTCCCATATCAATCGGCTCATCACGCTTTCGATGACCATCAGCAAGACTAATACCATGGTCAATAGGACGATTTTTTTTAGGATCAGGAATAAGACTTTTAAGTCTTTCTTCTCTCTCCCGAGCTTGGCGTTCTGCCTCTGTTTCGACTTTACCTTTATTGGCTTTTTCTGCAGATGAAGAAGTAGGTTCTGCTTGATTTTGGTTGGCAGATTGATCTGTCTGAGCAGGCTGTTTTAGTACAACTTTAGCTCCTGGTAAATCTACAGGTTCTTGTGACATATGATTATTAATTCCACTTTAACACATATTTTTTGACAAATTCAATTGGATATTTATTTATTTTAGGTATAATGAAATTATGCCATCGTCTCCTGATTTACCTCAAGCGCGCTTAATTCCAAAGGAACTACCCGATCTTAAACCTGAAATTAATCCCAATGAGGCAAAAAAAGTACAAACAGCTTTTAAAGAATGCGTCGGTCTGGTTTTCAAACGACACAAAAATATATTAGAAACTGATAATCCAGGATTAATTGTGTTAATAGATCCTGACCATAGGGGAAAACCAGTATCGGATCAAACTGTTGCGGCAAACGCTCAGGAAATATCTACTAATAGGCATATCGAAGTTGATAAGGAGAAAGTTAAATCAGAAGAAAGCTTTCAAAAAATGCCGGAGGCCACAGATGCTGAAAAAGCAGCAAAACAAAATGCTATAGATCAGGAGATAGCCAGAAGAAAACAACTTTTGGAATTACAAGAGCGTTATGAGATCGTCCATACGATTATTGCTTGCGAAAACGCAACTTCAGCTCAGGCAATTACTGATGCTGTGACAGCGGAAAATAAAAGAAAACTGGAATTTACTCCTGATGTAGAACAAGAATTTATCGCAAAATACAAAAAGAAATTCCCTAATGCTCCAGATGAAGAAATTCAAAATGCCATCGATGAAGAGATTAGGAGACTAATAACAGAACGACCGGCAGCGGTTATGACAAGCGAACAGGAGGCGGAATTTAAAAGGAACTACGTGGCAAGGTATAAAGATGGACAGGGAAATTATCACAGAATTGATCCGCAGACTGGGGAGCCGATTGCTGACCAAACAGTAAGGTATGAAGAAGTTTATGAGGTAATAACAAATGAAGCCAAGTCGATAGCAAATGAAACTGATTCCGAGGGTAAACCAACACAATTTGCACAAGAAATTAAAGAGTATGCGGATCTTCTTGAATATTCAGATAAAGATAAGGGTTTTATTGTTCGAACAAACAAAAACGGAAGCGGAGAGAGTGAGGATGATGAGTCGTTGTTAGGAAAAGAGGAAAGCGAGACCGTTAATATGGGATGGTCGATTGTGGAAGATATTTTATCCCAAATAAAATCGGAGGATGACTTAAAAAGAATTGTGGG
>MFJM01000025.1 GCA_001779205.1 Candidatus Gottesmanbacteria bacterium RIFCSPHIGHO2_02_FULL_39_14 | reverse complement strand
CAATTAAAAATATTGTGCCTCATGAAATCTATGATGAAAAGAGGTCAAAAGGCCTTTCTTTTCAAATAAAAACAGACAGAAAATTATGCAATCCGATCATTGTGGCACCTTTAACCAAAAACACATACGTTCAGCTTGACGGCATGAACCGTTTGGAAACCTTTAAAATATTGGGATTTGAGTCCATTCTTTGCCAAATTGTAGATTACCAGGATATGGAAAATGTGGAATTGTCCTCCTGGCTTCATTTTATCAATGTTAAAACTTCCGATTTTCTAAAACATTTGGGGGAAATTAAGGATCTGATTGTCAATAAAGGTATTTTGGATGATGTCAGAAACAGATACGTCCAGTCAGAGGGATTTGACAAGATTTTAACTTTCGTAACAGATGATTTTGATGTTTATTTGGCAACTTACGGAGGATCCTTGATTGATAAAATAGCGGTTCTTAACAAAATCGTTGATTTTTACAGCAAGGATATTGTCAGAAGCGTTTTACCCACTTCAGCCGGAAAGGAGGCAATCCGGTCATTATTTAAAGAACATTTAAAGCATAAGCAGATGGTTTCGTTTCCCACTTTTACCAGGCACCAGATTCTCAAGGTAGTCAGAAAGCACGACCTTTTCCCACCGGGAATAACCCGGCATGTCATCAAAAGAAGGTGCCTGAATGTCAATCTGCCACTTAGATTGTTCAGAATGAAGGTGTCATTGGCAACACAAAACAGACATTTGGAAGAATACCTCAGACAGAAAAAATTCCGTCTCTACGAAGAGCCGACTATATATTTCGAGTAATTACTCAGTTTTCCCTTTGGTATTACAAATTGACAAATTGTAATATAAATTATATCATTGTAATATGATTGGTTATTCAGTAGTAAATATTAAAGGACAAGTAACTATTCCTGCAGAAATCAGGAAAATTACCGGAGTTGAACCTCAGGATAAAGTGGCAGTAATGAAAGAAAATGACAGAATTGTGATCCAACCGTTACCTGATATATTTTCCCTAATGGGTAGTGTTAAACCTAAGAGCAGACCTGAAAATTTAAGGAAAATGAGGCAAAAATTTATTTATTATCTGTCTTCCCGCAAAAAAAAGCATTGAAACAAATGGAAAAAGCTATTTTGGATACCAATATCATTTTAAGGTATCTGACTAATGATATTCCTTCTCAAGCTGAAAAAGTAAAAAGAAGATTTCTAGAAGCTTCAAAGGGGAAAATTCAATTTGAAATACTTTCAATTACAGTTGTTGAGATAATTTTTCAACTGGAAAATTGGTACACTCTGACAAAAGAAGAAGCAAGCCTAAAGGTTTTGACTTTATTTTCTCCGGACTGGATGATTGTCCGTGAAAAAGAGATAATTTTTGAGGCGATAAACTTATATCGATTGAAAAATATTGATTTTGTTGATTTATTAGTATTTGTTACCGCTAAAAACGATAATAGAAAGTTATTATCTTTTGATAAAGATTTTGACAAATTATCGCCAAAAATCCGCATGGAACCCTAAACCTCACTAGCTTTAGACTCATTTATTGATATATATAACTAATATGTCATTATCAGGGGAATTTTGATTTAGGTCGTATTTGTCCTGAGGTCGATATGAACCCCGGATAGTTAGATTATCGAATTGATCTTCAGAGAAACCCATCTTTTTACAAACATGCAGTATTACCTCTTTGACAGTACTTTTTTCAGGCAGTTTCACTGACCAGACTTTAGTCTGTCCGCTCCACCTTATACCGTATATTTTTTTCTTATTCATATGAATTACTTGTTGAATATTATTTTTGGGGAACAGTAATTATGATTACATTGAAAGTTGGATAATCTTTAAGATACACAGATTGCAGCATTCCAAATTGCTGAATATATTGTTCAGGTGTTACAGTATATACTTGAGCATAAGGTTTTATGTTTTTTGGTATGTATCTCATGGGACCAGAATACTCGGTTACAATTCTGATTTGTCCTCCAGGATTAGTCAGTTTCCAGCTTAAATCAGCTAAATCTGGAATTAAATAATCTCTATATGGAGCAATTATTGAAACTTCATCAGCCTTAAAACCTTCTAATTCGTAGGCATCCATTTTGAAATAAAAAGCCGAAGAATTATTTGGAGGTAATTCTTGAGTAAATACTTTTGAATAAGCCTTTTCCAGATCAACTGCGATACTTATAACCGGTCTGCCTGTTTTTTCTTCTACCCTCTTTGCATCATCAAGCGGTTGAGCCGTATCTCCCGGACCGATATTCAAAATAACTTTTATATTATCTGCCCTTGCCGCCTTCACCAGGTCGATGATGTCTTCGGGTTTGATTTCTGTCTTGGAAAAATCATAATAAGGAATATTAATTTCAACTGTCTCGAGAATATTACCTTCCTTGTTGTAAAAACCCCTGAATTTCCGGGGTAAAATACCTTTCTCTTCCCATTTCCTCAAAAGTTCTCCGATATTGCCGGAATTTAAATATGCCGGTTCTTTATTTTGTTCATTCAGAGATCCGCTATTTGAATCAGGAGTCGGCTTTGTTTGACCGGTATCCCCATCCCCTGACGGATTATTTTCATTTGTCTGAGCATCCTCTCCTTCAGCCGCAGCAGCATCCGTTTGCGAAAATTGAATAACCTTGACTGTACGCTGTGATCGGTCTATGGTATAGACTTCGCCATCTTTAGTGAAATATCTCGGACCCTCAATAAAATCCTGTAAACCTCCAGAAATATCAAAAGCACCTACTTGAACTGGGAGTAATAAACCTTGTCCTATAAATTGAAGGCCTTTGGCAGCATAAACTCCAATTAAGTCAGGAGAATTAGCCAATAATTCTTCTACGGCTGCGGCAACTCGTACAGTGTAATAACTGTAAACGCTTTCTGGGGCAACACCACTGCTTAAAGCAACCACATCCTGATAGTTAAAAGTAGCCCAGACCCAACCTTCAGGAAGATCAATATCCGGAGTTACCAGAGGTTGCCGCGATTCTAAACTACCAGGCATGCAGGCTTCCAGTAAAACTGTGGTACTGACCACTCCACTCAATTTCAGAAAGTCCCTGCGGGTTAAACGAAAATCCGGATTTTGACTATTAATTTCAGAAATATCTTGACCTTCACGACCTTCGATAGATATTGACATAAGGTCTGTAATTTAGGGGAAGAGGTTATTTAATGCTTGATAAGAATTGGAGAATTAAGTCTAAAAAACCGGTGTTTTTGACAAATTTTTTGACAATATTTGATTTTTATAGGATAATATCAGGCTTAAAGATATGAAGTCACAGAGCCAATACTATCTATTCTATAGGTCTAATCTAACAACAATTTGTCAAAATATTAAGAGGGGTAAAGTTTCACTTGTCGTAGGCATAAATTCAATCGGCAAGACTTTATTGGTAGAACAGTTAAAGTCCGGCAAATTCATTAAGGATTTTTGGAATAAAGAAAAATTTCTGCCCATTTTTTTGGAATTCAAGGACAAAACGCCTCCCAAACCTGAGCAACTTTATCGGTATTGGTTAAACGAAACTTCCGAGCAAATCGGATTCAAACTGCCTATTGATGTAACTTATAGTGATTTTTCGTTCCATTTATACTTAAGTGAGATAGTCAGACAAGTGAAGGATGACAAAAGAATTGTTTTTGTCGTCTTGGACGCTCAAAATATCTTAAATCAGGGAGAAGCCTTTTATAAATCCCTCATTTACCTTAATCGGTTCACTTACGGGAAAGTCTCTTATATTCTTCTCTCCGAGCCGCAAATATTGGATTGCCCAAATATTTGGGCGCGTAGATTCGTTCAGGACCTGGCAAAAAATAAATTTATCTTTTTAAAGCTATTTGACACTAAGACAAGGCGAGTTGATATCGAAAGAGAGGAAAATCTTCTGGGATGTAAACTAAATGAAAATCAATATAGCCTGATTATAAAAAATTCTGGTGGATTGCACGGAGTAATCGGAGCTTTGGCTTATTTTCTGAAAAATAATCCCTCAATTAAAGATTCCGGACAGCTTAAGAAATTGGTCCTCCGGGATCTTATGTTTCAATATTGGATTGAAGATATATTTCACAGCCTACCACTCAAATCTATCCAGATTCTAAAAAGAGTTGTCCAATCACGGGAGCTTTTAAATTCCTCCCAAAAAGACATTTTCGGAGAATGGCTAGTTGATTTGGGATTTTTAAGGAGCAACGGCACTTTCCGGCATCCTTTGATGCTGTCGATACTGCAGAAATATACTGTTGACCATTCAGAATTGGATAACCGGCTTAAATTAATCAATAATCAATTTTTCTATCAAAGGCAAAAAATCAAATTGTCTAAACAGGAAAAGATTGTATTGGATAGATTATATAAAACTAAAGGTAAGTTGGTTTCCTATGATACTATCGGAGAAACTCTCTGGAAGGATGATCCTGAAAAATATTCCTTATGGGCGATCTCCCAGATTATCCGACGCTTGAGAAAAAAATTAACTCTGTATTTGCTGCAGCCTAAAATTATCAAATCCGTCCGGGGGGAAGGTTATATTTTATTAAATTAATATGAGAGCGGAAGTTATAGCCACTATCCACGTTCCTTTTGAGCCGCCTTTAACATTATGGGAAGCGCCTCCTATTAGAATGTATGCGGCAGATTTAATTCATTCAAATCCGGATTATAGGCCACTTGATCTTACGGGTTTACCGTCAATTAAAGTTATGGAAGCTTCACTTAAGGAATTACGGGGATACTTCTTTGGCCACCTGGCAGAGAACTTCAATATCCAATATCCTTACAGAGTAGATTCAGCCCGTTATACTATATATGATGATGATTCTCAATTAATCCCATGGGCATTCCAATACTTTACAAATTATCCGCATGGGTATTATGAGTGGTGTTTTGAGAATTTTGAGGCATTTGCACGTGATATGTTATTTATGGATAAAGTAATATGGCAGGGTACTCGTCCTTTAATACCGGTTGAATTAGTTGATATATATGCGGGAGAAGGGATGCTTTATTTTGATCCCGAGAGGAAACAATTTGAATTTCCCGATCATACATTGGTTAAACATCAATACCCAATACATATTCATGAGGAAAAAGGAAGACTGTATTATGACTTTGATGATCCGAATTTTTATTATTATTCGTTAATTATCAATTACCCCTTTGGGAATCTTAATTCCCTTACACAGATGTCTGAAGAGGGACTTCTGAAGCAAGATTTACTTCAAAAAACTTTACCTGTGATATCTTTTATGGCCGAATATGTTCTGCAATATAAGCAGACTTCAGAGAAAGAAAAAGAAGAATCTTATTTAAAATATATTGACAGAATTGCGGAATTGATCGGGGGAGAAGAGGGATTTGCGGCGGCGGCGGCTGTCGTTTATGACCACTGGGAGGTTTATCAGCCGTTTTTTAAGAATGGAATTCCTGGCTCCAATATAAGGGAACCTGATAAGATTTTTTTAATTGCTTTAAATAATCTAAAGAAAAAATATCAAATATGGCGGTATGAGAACCGGCCTGGAGCAATCCCGGTTGAAGTCAGACAGAAAGCCATGTCAATGATGCGGTTATACGACGACCCCATAAAAGGATTGTATGCTTTTTTGGAGGAAATTTTTTCCGGTATCGGGGCAACCGGTGCTTTCAGCGGGATTTATGGTGATAAACGTTTCAGATCCATTCGCACGCATTTGGAAAGAGCTTTAAAAGAGAAAAAAATGGAGGCCGGTCTTGTCCCGGTCACCGCCGATATCGTAGGTTATGATGATTTGGAAACTCTAGCCTGGATTGCCGCCCTTACCCAGGGACTTTGGAATGCAGTCCTGGGTTTGGACGATACCATTGACCAGAGTCAGGCAAGGGGAAATGAAGCGGCATTTCATAAAAGAATGGGGATTCCAGCCGGAATCCGGCAGCCATTATTGGCGATGACCGGATCAATCAGGGAAATAACTGAACGCAAGAATATTAATAATAATTTATTAACTAACAGCGTAGTAACGATGCTTGATGAACTTTACAGGGGCGATGAGGATAATAGCAATATACGTTGGAAAAATGATTTTGCCGATCTTGAGAAGAACATGCGTAGAATATCGCAAGTTTTAGCCTGGTTTCCCAAATATGCCGTTAAAGTCAATGAGATGGCGGAGGCTACAGGCATAGCTTTAGCAAAGTTTCTGGAGAATTTCGGAATTTTAATGCTTATTAATAATGATTTTGACGATCTTGAAAATTCGACCCATGAAGCAGGCAGCGATTTCGGAAACAGAATTAATACCTTCATGCACGGTTTCAATCTCAGTCCGGAAATTCCTCAGAAAGACAGGGATGAATTCCGGGCCATCTGTGACGATCCGGACATCAACTCCAAAAAAAGACGTTTTATTGCTCTGGATGAGGCAGATAAGAAAAAAATTGCTAGAGCTTTGGAATTGGGTAGGCAGTACCGGAGAGAAGTAGTCAGATCACTGGCTGTTCATCTTAAGAAATACTATGATCAGGCTAACCGGGCTTTAAATAAGTCCGCCAAAAAATTACCGTCCCGCAAGCATCGCTTGGACGGGCGGAACCAATCGAATTTCCAGGTTTTAAAAGACAGCCTTGACGGTATTTGGCATAAATTGCAAGCCTATGCTTTGGAATAGCAAGAAGTTGTTTTTGCAGGTTTAAGATTATGAAAAGAAAAGAAAGTAAATATGAACTAATTTTTAAAACTCCCCGGGAAGTACTTCAGCCCTTTTTTATTGAATTGGCCATTTTTGGAGGCTACGACGAATTGCTTTATATTTACGATAAACAAAAAAAAGATGTCGAAATGTATTTATCAAGCGCTAACCGAATAAAATTGGCAAGAGTAGGACTTAAACTTTTTTATGACGGAAAAAGGATTGAGAAATTGCTTCAAAAAGAATATTTACTTTCCCAAAAATTTAACATTTTTCTTGCCACAATTAATTTAACCAAAGTAAAAGCAACTAATAAAATATGGATAAAAAATATTTTAAAAGATTATTATCACCACTTTGTTGAATACAGCAACATATATCGTTTTACCGAATCTTTTTATTCGCCTTTGGTTGATCAGACAATCAAAACTTTTATATCAGAAAATATCCAAAATAAAAATCTGGTAAATTACTTTTGCAGTCTATTACTAAATTCTTCGGAAAAAGAAAAAGTTACCAAAAAAAGAAAAGAAATCCTGTTCTCATTAAAGGCTGACAATAAGTTTATTCAACTTTGCGATTCAGTCAGAAAAATAGGTAAAGCAAAACTTGCCATGAGAACAAAATTAGATAATTACTGGGATTTTCTCGAGAAATTTCTCGAGAAAATTGCGAAACTGCTTATGATATCTTCTGCTCAAATCAAATCGCTCTTTTACAGTGAATTATTGGTAATTTTGACTTCACCAAAGATTTCAATTGATAGAAATACTTTGGATAAAGCAAACAGAAGGAATGAATTTTTTGTCGCTCAGAAAGTAAGTAGTAAATATATTTATTATACTGGATTAAATGCCAGAAATATCGCTAATTCGGTTCGTCCGGAAATAAAGGAAAATATTGCAAAAATTAATGGTGATATTGCAAGTGAAGGTTATGCGAAAGGCAGAGTAATAATATTGCCTGTTGGAATAAGTAAAGAAGGTAAAGAAAAATTAAAGCAAAAAATGACTAGGATGGAATACGGCGATATAGTTGTGGCTGAAAATATCGGTCCGGAAATGATAACAGTCTGCCATAAAGCGACCGCCATGGTGGCTGATGAAGGCGGAATAAATTCTCACGCCGCTATCATATCCCGTGAATTAGAGATTCCATCAATTGTCAATACAAAAATAGCCACAAAGGTGCTTTGCGATGGTGATCTAGTTGAAATTGATGCTAACAAAGGAATTATAAAAATTTTAAAAAAATATGTCAGGTGAAGAGTTGCTTCAAGGAGAGTTAATAAAACCTGTCCAACCGGATTTAATAGTCGATTTTGTCCGTCATGGAGAACCCGAATACACACAGCAAGAAATAGACGACGCATCAATAGAAGGACATTTGACTCAGGAAGGTAGAAGACAGGTTCATGAAACAGGATTGAAATTATCCGAACAGATTGACAAAGAAAAAGAATGTGTTGTTTTTTGGGTAAGTCCCAAACAGAGAGCACAACAGACTGCAGCAGTCTTACAGAAAGTTTTCGAGCAACAACAAATACCGGTTGAAAGATTTAGGACTCATCATGACTTATCGGATATTAGATTGGGTCATGAATTTATCCGTAAACTATATGCTGAAGATGCTGTTGATGAATTGATAGAATATTGGACAAAAGCTGACTTGCCGGAAGATGCGGAAAAACCGGAGGAAGTAAAAAAAAGAGTTGAAAGAGTTGTGACTTATTTGGTAAGAATTGCAGAGAAAATTAGACCACAGGATAATAAAAAACTTCGTTTTATTTGTGTCGGGCATGAAGAAATTTTTAGAGATTTACTTGAGGCAGGTTATGGGTTTGGCACAAAAAAACATACAGGACCAGAATTTGCGGAAGTTATGGAAATGAAAATATTCAAATCCGAACTTCAGAATGATGCCGTCTTAAAATTAATGTTTCGTGGTAAGGAAGCTGAATTAAGATTTAACCCTCAAAGCAGGAATTTTTATAAAATTCAAAATTCCGGAGAAGTCAACCAATAATAATTACAGAGAAGTAGAAGATGATGCTTGAATATTAACTTTTCTGTTAGTATATTGATATAAATCTATTTTATGAATAAGAATAACAAGGAAGAAAAAAAGAAAAAGAAAAAAGCCAGAGCGGTTTTGGTGGTGTTTCTGAATAAGCTAAAGAAAAAGTGCGGGACGTTCGCCAAGGCGGAGGAGTGGGACAAGTTTATCAAAGATAACCTGGTTCCTATCCTCTCTGAATTCGATTCAGCTATCCCTGTCGAGTGGAAAGAAAGAATAAATAATGCTTCCAAATTAAAAGATAAAACGAAAGAGGCCATCGACGCTTCCTGCAAATTACTGCAAAAGAATATTAAAGAGCTAATCAAGTATCTGCCAAAGGGAGGAATATTTGCCAATCCATTAGTAAAAATTATTTTAGGGGTGGCAGTCGGCGGAGGGATTGTGGTGACTGTTCTTAACGTAATTGCGGTCAGTGTGGTCATAAAAAACAACGGTTGCCGGACGATCTATCCGTCCGTTTATTCGTACATCAAAATACCTGGTTTAGTTCTGCCGGATGCTCCGATAGTTGATGGGGGAACAGGAACTGCCAAAGTACCGCCGGTGAAATTTACGGTTACAGCAAGCGAAAATAGGATTAATCTGCAGGCATTTAAACTGAATTTCAGCTTCAATCTGGAGAGTGTTGCAATAAAGCTAGTATTTGATGGGCAAGCGTTGGAAGGAACAAGAGAGCTGGATTTAGGCAGCCAAAAAACCCACAATTTGGACGTGAATTGCCTCTGAAACTTGAAGTTGATAATTTGAAGACTTTCTAGTATACTATAGGACAAGTATGTATCACGAAAGAAAGCTTGGTTTATACCCATTTCTAGCCAGTTTAGGAATAATTGCAATTTTATTGGCTGGTTGCGCTCCTGCCTTAGCCCAGGACCCAGTTTATGCACCTCCAGCGAGAATTGAAACTTCTGTGGCTGCAGATATGGAAGTTGATTGTACTCCTGCAACCGAAGAACAGATAGATGACAACGATTTTCAAAACAGTAGGTTTGTTCTTATGATCGGAAATCCCGGCGGAGGATTTTTTTTTCCTGAAAATCCAGCCCAGGTTAAAGGAAGCGTAGATGTTGATATTTGGGGGTGTGTAGCTACGAGAAGTGATGGACAACCGGTAGATTTAAAAGACCCGATGCAGGCAGGCGCAGCACACGGATTGGCTTTAATAGTTGTTGGTCAGTAAATATTTTTCTGTGGGCTGCCAAGGAGTCGAACCTTGCACCTCTTTCTTATCAGGAAAGCGTTCTACCGCTGAACCAGCAGCCCTTTTGAGGCGCGTGGGGGAATCGAACCCCCGCATAAGTGTTTTGCAGACACCCGCGTTTCCTCTTCGCCAACGCGCCACGTAAAAAAATTGCAGAGCAATTTTTAACGTGGCTGAAACGTGGAAATTTGCGGAGCAAATTTCTTTACGTTTCGCCAAAAGTATACATGAATCGTATTTTATCAAATGGAGATTAGGCAAGCAACGTGAATTATGGGGTGACGGCTCCGAATTCTAGGACCATGTCGGGTGTTCTGATTATTGGAACGACTTTTGGAGAGGAGACTTGGTCATCAGCTTTTTCAACATAGAAATGATAGCGATGAACGGGTACTTGGGGTAAGACGGTAAGGGGAACTTTACTATCGATTTCGGTTTGGGGAATAAGACCAATAAATAATTTTCCGGAAGTTATTTTTGAGGCAGCCGTCTTGAGTTCGAAAAGCAGTTTGTCTTTTTCAAAAGAAGTCAACTCAAGTAACCCGGCGATTTTTTGAGCAAACTGGTTAAGGTTGGCTTTATCAATTGTCCAGCCGGAGGAGGGTTTACGGAAGAGTATCGGCTGGTATTCATAATAAACGGAATTATCGCTGTTGGAACTTAAATAGACCAGGGAACGGCCGACTTTGACTTCATAAATCCTGCCGGTGGCAGAGTAACCTATCAGGGTTGGTGAACCTCCAGTGACTCTTAAGGGACAGAAATTATATTTTTGCCATTCTTTCTGCAAAGCATCCAGGTCCCGCAAATTATCACCCCTGCCCGGAGGAAGATTGAGTGACTGAAATGCATTTATTATCTGATTTATTTCCGGTAAAACCTGCGGATTAGCCGGAATTAAATACCATTGTTCGGACCTAAACCAGCTAAACGGATCTCCGCTTCTATCCTGGGGACCGGGGGCATCAATAGTCCATTTTCCCAAAAGGCCAAAGTCTCCAAGTGATATTATTGGGCTTAACTGGTTCTCTGCCGGTACGCAAGGGGTAGCATTATCCGGAGTTACACCAGGTTTTTGTTCCGGATTGAAAGTGCCCAGTTTAAGAGATTCGTCGTAGAATTGTGTTGGATACGGTGTTTGATTTTGGGCCAATAATCCAGCATCTGCAGCGAAAGAATCCAGCTGGAATTTCAGTGCAGGAATGGCCTGGAGGAATTTAATTTT
>MFJM01000024.1 GCA_001779205.1 Candidatus Gottesmanbacteria bacterium RIFCSPHIGHO2_02_FULL_39_14 | reverse complement strand
CTGATTATAATAATGGTTATGCTCTTGGCGCAGCTATTGATAAATACACTTATGCTGCCGTCTCAAAAAGAAAGGATAAACTTATCTGTGCTTTTTCACAAAATTTTGATACCCGGATCAATAAATTCCCATTGTCAGATATTAGTAAAAAAAAGGGCACTCACTGGACAAATTATCTCAAAGCCGTCACTCTCGAACTTTCTAAGAAGAAATGTCTTACCAAAGGCTTCAATATCTATATCGCTAGCGATGTCCCCGCCTCCGGTGGCGTTTCCAGCTCTGCTGCTTTGGAACTTGCCGTAGGATTGGCAATCTCGAGACTTTATAAAATAAAGCTGTCATTGTTAGATCTGGCAATAATTTGCCAACAAGCCGAAAACGGACCGTTGGTAGCAAGTCCTTGCGGATTTTTGGACCAGGCAACCTGTGCCTTATCTGAAAAAAATAATTTACTTTTTTTGGATTTTCTACCCAAAAATAAATTGCCGGTATCCGAAGCTAAAACCATTCCTTTTGATCTGAAAAAACACCATCTGTCCTTTGTCATTGTTGTTGATAAAAATGTCAGAAGGAATTTAGGCCAAAGCGGCTATCCTGCCCGCCGAAAATCTTGTGAAAAAAGCCTTCCCATCTTATCCAAATTATTGCATAAAAAAATTTCTAGCTTAAGAAAGATTAGCGCCCAGGAATTCGAAAAATATAAAGATAAATTTAATAAAATTGATAAAAAAATGCGGATGAGAATAGAACACATTATCTATGAAAACCAAAGAGTGTTGGATTCCATAAAATCAATCAAAAAAAACGATATGCAATCATTTGGTAATATACTTACCCTATCTGGATTGAGCGCTCTTGAATTATTTGAATTAGACGAAAAGACCCCTGAACTGACCTTTCTCTTGAAAAAAGCTAGAAATATTAAAGGAGTATTAGGAGTACGAAACATGGGCGGAGGATTTTCAGCCAATATTCTCGTTCTATTGAAAAGCTCGCATCTTGACAGCTTTTCTGCTAAATTATCAACTATGTATATGAAAAAGTATTACCATAGGTTAGATTTTATTTCCTTTCAGCCCTCTCAAGGAGCAAACATCTTATGGCAATTAGAATAAACAAAGAAAAAAATATTTTTGCCCTCGTTGGCAAAAATAGCAGTTATGTATTTACTGTTGAAAGTAATCAGTATATTCGTCATCTCCATTGGGGCAAAAGAATTGATGACTTAGAAGATTTTGAATTGATACCGGTAGATAGAATTGATAGTCAGGATGCGGCAATTGATGCTATGCCGGAAGAATACGCTCCTTTTGGAGGACTGCGTTTCAAATCCACTGCCATCAAAGCCACTTTTGCCGACGGCACCCGTGATATAGTTTTCTCCTATCTCAATTATTCAATAGACAACGATACACTGGTTATTCATTTAAGGGATTCCTACTATAAATTATTCGTTGATCTTTACTATAAAATGTTCGAAGATTTGGATATTCTTCAAAGATGGGTGGAAGTCGAAAATAAAGGCACTTCAGATATTATTCTGGAACATATAAGATCGGCTGCCTTCAATCTGGACGGAACTTATTTCTGGAGCAACCAGGTTTCCGGACACTGGTCTTCTGAACAACAGATCCATCAGGAAAGACTTTACCCTGGTAAAAAAGTATTTGAAAGCAGGAAAGGATTAACCGGTAATAACCACAGCCCTTATTTTATACTCAATAAAAATGCTGATGAAGGCCATGGAGATGTCTATTTCGCAACTCTTGCCTACGGTGGAAATTTCCGAATAACCATCGAGGTAACCCAATTTCACCGCGTCACCATTCTCATGGGCATTAATCCTTTCGATTTTAACTACCGGCTTAAGCCTAACCAGAAATTTACTACCCCCTCTGTTTATGCCGGTTATACCAAAAATGGCTTTTCCCACATGAGTAATGTCATGAATGACTTCTGCCGAAATTATTTAATGCCTAAAGAAAAAAGAAATACCCTTCATAAAGTACTCTTTAATTCCTGGGAAGCAACCAAGTTTGACGTTACTGCATCCAAACAAATTGAGTTGGCTAAAAAAGCGGCTAAAGTTGGAGTTGAATTATTTGTTGTTGATGATGGCTGGTTTGGAGCTAGAAACGATGATACAGCAGGTTTAGGTGACTGGGTTGTCAACAAAAAGAAATTTCCTCATGGCTTAAAAGAACTAGTTGATGTAGTTAATGATCTTGGTATGGATTTTGGGTTATGGGTTGAACCGGAAATGGTCAATCCTAACAGTGACCTTTATAGGGCTCATCCTGATTGGATCTATTATTTTAAACACAGAGCTCCTACCACCACCAGAAATCAGCTTGTCTTAAATTTATCTAGAACTGATGTTCAACGCTATATCATCGAGGCTCTCGACAAGCTCCTCACCGAAAACAATATTTCTTATATTAAATGGGATATGAACCGTCCGATATCCGAGCCAGGTGCCAAAAACTTACAGCTATCTGACCAACGTTCAAGTTGGTATAGACATACAACTGCAGTTTATAAAATCGTTGATAAATTAAGGAAAAAACACTCAAACGTCACTTTTGAAGCTTGTGCTAGTGGCGGTAGCAGAATCGATTATGGAACTCTTCAGCATTATGACCAATTCTGGTTAAGCGATAACACTGATGCTCTTGATAGATTATATATTCAGGAAGGATATAGCTATTTATATCCCATTAAAGCTATGCGGGCCTGGGTGACCGATGTTCCGAATAAAATAACCAAAAAAACAATTCCCCTAGAATTCCGTTTCCACTCTGCCATGATGGGAATACTGGGATTGGGAGGAAATCTAACGGAATATTCAAAAGAAGAATTGGCATTTACCAAAGAGAAAGTGTCCGAATATAAAAAAATCCGTCATATAATTCAGGATGGTTATGTATACCGGTTGAAATCTCTAACCTATTCAACCATTCACGCAGTCCAATATGTCTATCAGCAGAAAGAGAGTGTCTTATTCGTATTTTTACCCGGTCAGCGCTTTATAGATAAACATTATCAGGTTAAGCTTAAAGGTCTAGATCCGGACAAAATCTATGAAATTAATAAGAAAGATAATATATTCAGAAAACACGGTGATTATTTAATGAATGTTGGTATTCATTTCATTCTCATGGGAGACTATCAGTCAGAGCTTGTTTATATAAGGGCTATCGAATAACTCCCTACATGAATTTTGAAGATGCTTCCAAATTTCCTCATCGCCGCTACAATCCTCTCATTGATGAATGGGTCCTTGTTTCTCTCCAAAGAACTCTCCGTCCCTGGCAGGGAAAGCAGGAAACTGTCCCTGAAAAGCAAAAAGCAAAATATGACCCTTCCTGTTATATGTGTCCGGCAAATCTGCGTGCTAATGGAGATAAGAATCCTCGTTATGTAAGTACTTTTGTCTTCCAAAACGATTATCCGTCTATAGTCAATAGCGGACATATCGAATCGCAAACTAAATCAGGATTATTTCAGGCAGCCACGGTTAATGGAGAATGTCGTGTTGTCTGCTTCTCACCCCGTCATGATTTAACTCTGGCTGAATTGCCTTCAAATCAAATTCAAGAAGTAATCCGAACCTGGATCAGTCAAACCAAAGAACTTAGTCAACAATATAATTGGATACAAATATTTGAAAATAAGGGCGAACTAATGGGCTGTTCTAATCCTCATCCCCACTGTCAAATCTGGACCAGTAATTTTATTCCCAACGAAATTCTAAAAGAAGACACCCAACAAAAAAAATATTTTAAGAAGAACAATTCAGTACTTTTAATAGATTATCTACATGAAGAACGGAAAAAAAAAGAGCGTTTGGTTATTGAAAATGACTCATGGACAGTCCTTGTTCCTTTTTGGGCTATTTGGCCATATGAAATACTCCTCTTGCCTAAAAAACACATCTCTTATTTTACTCAAATGTCAAAAGAAGATATCAAAAAATTGGCTCTCATAATGAAAAAGTTATTAACCGCTTATGATAAATTATTTAATACCTCTATGCCCTACTCTATGGGTTGGCATTTCGCTCCCTTCACTAATAACCATCATCAATATTGGCAATTACATGCCCATTATTACCCTCCGCTTCTCCGTTCGGCCACCATAAAGAAATTTATGGTAGGATACGAAATGCTTGCCGAACCCCAACGGGACATCATTCCCGAACAAGCTGCTGAAAGACTAAAACACTTAATTTAAATAAAAAATGAATATATCTATGTATAATGAAGAAATTCAGCAAATCAAAACCTCTCTTGCTCCTTTTAAAGCTTTTATCAAACGTCGGGCTCAAGGTCATATACCCTACGATTATCTCGTGCCTGCCGGTCCTTATCAGGAGCAATGGGACTGGGATGCCTTCTTTATGGGTGTAGCCTTAGCCGCAGATATCCCCTCCGAAGCCATTTATCTTCGCAATTGGGCTCTAAATTACATTATTAATGCCCGTCCTAGCGGCAAAGTTGCCGGCTGTCTGACTGCCAAAGGATATGATGAACGGCTTAACCATATGAAACCGTTTCTGGCTCAAGGCGCTTATCTTGCCGGGAAATTCCTCAAAGACTACAGCTGGCTGAAAAAACATTGGACCAAAATGAAAAAAATAGTACTATTCAGGGAAAAACACCTCTGGAATAACAAATACGGTCTCGGTGTCTGGTATGACAGTATGGAGTCTGGAGCAGATAACAATATTGCCTGTCTTGATTATCCCAAATCAAGTGTTATCGCCACCGATCTTAATACCTTGATCTATCGGGAATATAAAGCTGTAAGTCTACTTGCTGAAATTTTAGGTAAGAATAAAGACGCTAAAAAATTTAAAGATCGGGCAGATACCATCAAAAAAAACTTTAATAATTTCTTATGGAATGAAAAAGATGGGATTTACTATAATATCAATTCTCGTTCCGGAGAATATATAAAAAGGATCTCATATAATAGTCTAATTCCTCTCTTCGGTAATATAGCCTCCCAAAAACAGGCTGACTCCATCATTCAAAAATATCTGTTAAAACCCGGTCACTTCTGGTCTGATTACGGCATCAGAACCCTCTCAAAATCTGATCCTGATTATAATAACAAAAAAATTATCAAGCCCTATTCCAACTGGCAGGGTCCGGTCTGGCCGATCGCTAATTTTATATATATGCAGGGATTGTTAAATTACGGTTATCAAAAGGAGGCTATAGAAGTTGCCAAAAGAATCTCCAAACTCGTTCTTGATGATATCAAAACCACCGGCGGCATGCACGAAAATTATGACGCGGAAACCGGCAAACCCCTTGCTGCTGATAATTTCGTCAGTTGGAATATTCTGGTTAGTAACATGCTGGAAGAAGCCGTTAATAAAAAAAATCCTTTTGCAATTTCGCCTTAGCCCCGGCCTTTTGGGCAATCAGTCTAGCTAAATCACATCGCTAGAGTATTATCGATACTGAAAAATTTCCCCTTGACACGATTACCAATAGTGTGCTATTTTATACACTATATGGAATCGTTATTTATTTCTAAAACTTACTTCATAAATAAATTGAGAGAAAAACGGATTGCTCTTTTCTCTTTATCTGATATTAAAAAACTTTTCGGGATAGAAAATGTTAATACCTTAAAACATCTCTTACGAAGATTAAAAAATGCCAAAATCATTAAAAGGTTAATAAAAAATAAATACTTATTCCTCCAGTCGAAAAATGAACCTGGCGACTTTGAAATTGCTAATTTTCTGGTTATCCCCTCATACATTTCGCTGGAATCAGCCTTGTCATACTACGGAATTATTGACCAGTTTTCCTACCATATATCGTCAATTATCTTAAATAAACCGAGGAAATTCAAAGTGGATGAAAAAACTTTTATTTATTCAAAAATTAATAAAGGTTATTTTCGGGATTTTATTAAAATGGACAGCTTTTTAATCGCATCAAAAGAAAAAGCTCTTTTCGATTATTGTTATTTCATCTATAAAGGTCTTCGCTCGCTTAACGTCCTGGATGATATCAAAGTCTACCTTAATATGCCAGTTTTTTTAAAATATTTTAAGATAAATGCTCAAGGCAAATTCAGGAACTTTTTAACTAAGTATGCTTAATTACTCTTTTATAGAACAAAAAGCTAAAGAATCACAAATAGATAAAGTCACAATTTTCCGGGAGTATTGGCAATTTCTTCTCCTGCAAAAAATATATTTAGCACGTGGATCGGAACAACTTATTTTTAAAGGTGGTACTGCTATCCGCTTTTTGTTAGGATCCTTCCGTTTTTCCGAAGATCTCGATTTTACTTCAACAGCGAAAAAAGAATTTGGCGAAAAAATAATTAAAGAAACCTTTATCTATTTTCAAAAGAATACCCAAACTCCAATGGAATTAAAAAAAATACCTTTTCCGTTAAAGTTTGCCGATGAGTCAGTAAGATATAGATATTTACTTATTCCCCCAGGCTCAAAACACAAAGTTTCAATCAGAGTTGACCTTTCATTCAGGGAAAAACCGGAAAATATCGAGCAATCAATCTTAATACCCTTCGATTACCCCATATCTCCTTATCCACTTGTTATGCATTTTAAATCGCATGAAATATTAGCGGAAAAAATCCGCGCTTTATTCGTCCGTGGAAAACCGCGCGATCTGTTTGACCTCTGGTTCTTGTTAACTAAAAAGATTCCTATTGATTTAAAATTAATCAAAGAAAAGTTTAAATTGTATCCTCAATCCCATTATTCTGATGAAAAACTCAAAAATATTATTAAAAACTTTGACTTAAATGAGCTAAAAAACGACCTTAATCAATTTTTGCCCGAAAATTATCGCCAATTTTATAAAAAGCTACCCCAACAAACACTCCTTATGCTTCCGTAAACCCTATATTTTTTAGAGAATCCTATTGTATTTATTCCCCAGGCATTTATTCTGGCTGTTTAAAGTTGACTAAAGCTTCCTATTTCTATTTCTCTTATTTTTCTATAATCCTTCCA
>MFJM01000023.1:38864-79911 GCA_001779205.1 Candidatus Gottesmanbacteria bacterium RIFCSPHIGHO2_02_FULL_39_14 | reverse complement strand
TGCTTTTTTATGGAGTATTAGTGCGAATTTCGATAAAATTGGGGTTGTTCACTCATCTCCTTTATTTTGGGTATTTGCTTTGCAGGTTTTTATTGTTATTACTTTATTTCCAGTTATTGTTTATCGATTGAAGGGACGATTACCACAATTAATAAAGCATGCTCGCGTAATAATACCAATAGGTTTTTTTCAAGTATTAAACACTTTTTTTAGCATGGCAGCGATACAGCTTGCATTTGTCTCGTATGTAATATCCATTAAACGGACAAGCGCACTTTTTTCAGTTATATTTGGCTATCTAATTTTTAGGGAAAAAAGAATTAAAGAGAGGATTGTGGGAGCTTTTGTGATGGTAATAGGAGTTTTATTCATTACTTTATTCCAATAATTAAATGGCTGACAAAACTTACCCTAAAAAAATTTATCATTGGATTGAAGATAGAGAAATCGAATCATCACCAGGTGATTTTATCCCTAAAATAAATCCTGCAGATGGAAGACTCTTAAGTCAAATTACCAGGGGAAATGAAAAGGATGTTGATAATGCCGTTTCGCAAGCTGAAAAGAAACTCACGGAATGGAAAAATACACCCATTATCTCCCGGGCTAATATTTTACGTCAGGCTTCAATTCTGCTGCAAAAAAAAAGGGATGAAATTGCCCAAATCGTCCATTTGGAAACTGGTAAATCTGTCAAAGACGCCCTGGCCGAAACGGACGGAGCCGCCGAGTTGGGATTTTTTTATGCCGGAGAAGGCCGGCGTTTTTACGGCAAAGTTACTTCAAGCGCCATGCCTGACCGGTCCGCCATGATCATTAGAAAGCCTGTCGGTGTTTGTGCTTTAATTATTCCTTTTAACACTCCCATTGCCAATGTCGCCTGGAAATCTTTCCCCTCCCTTTTATGCGGCAATACCGTAATACTTAAAGCCTCATCAGATACCCCGTATACTCCGGTTTGGTTTGCCAAAATCTTAAAAGAGGCCGGCTTGCCGGAAGGAATTTTTTCGGTCCTTCAGGGAAAAGGGGTGGAAGTCGGTAACGCTCTTCTTGAGGATGAAAGAATAAACTTAGTCAGTTTTACCGGTTCGGAAGAAACCGGCCGCTTGATTGCCCAAAAAGTATCCTCTCGGTTTGTAAAATTAAGTTTGGAATTGGGCGGGAAAAATCCTTTTGTGGTTTGCGATGACGCTGACCTTGACAAAGCATCCGATTTCGCCATTTCATCCGCGTTTTCTAACGCCGGCCAGAGATGCGCTTCAGCTAGTAGAATAGTAGTTTTTTCCTCCATTTATGAAAAATTCAAAAAGATGCTCATAGAAAAAGCTAAAAATTTAAAAGTTGGAATAAGTGATAGTGATAATTTGGGGCCCGTCATCAATGAAAAGCAGTTGAATAAAATATTAACTGCCCTCCAACAGGCCAAAAAAGAGGGAGTGAAAATATTAATTGGCGGCTATAGATTAACCGAGGGAAAATTTAAAAAGGGATTTTTTATTTCTCCTACAATTCTGGAAAATGTCACCGTTAAATCTGATATTTATGACTGTGAACTGTTCGGCCCGGTAACCAGCCTACATAAAGTCAGGGATTTTAAAGAGGCCGTGGCGCTGGCAAATAACTCCTCTTACGGATTAACTAGTGCTATTCATACCAATAATAATAATCGAATCCAGGAATTTATTAAAAATATTCAGGCCGGGGTAGTCTCCGTTAACGGTCCGACCTATGGCAGTGAACCTCACCTGCCTTTTGGGGGAGTAAAGCAATCGGGTAATGGTACCAGGGAGCCGGGTATTGAAGCTCTGGACTTTTATTCCGATATGCAAACCGTCTACGTCAAACATGATCCCTCTGCCGTATGAAAAACATCATTGCTCTAATTCCCGCCCGCCAGGGCTCCAAAAGAATAATAAATAAGAATATCAAAATTCTTGCCGGTCATCCTCTGATTGCCTATACCATTTCCGTTGCCTTTAAGTCTAATATTTTCTCACGGGTTATTGTGTCAACTGACAATGAAAAAATTGCCACAATTGCCAAATATTATGGGGCTGATATACCTTTCTTAAGACCTAAAAAATATGCGTCAGCTGTATCTCCGGATATTGAATGGCTTAAATTCACGTTGGCAAAGATTGGAAAAAATAATCTGCCGGAATATTTTGCAATTCTCAGGCCGACCAGTCCTTTTAGAACTGTTGAGATGATAAAAAAAGCCTGGGACAAAATTACAAGTGAAGAATCTGCTGATTCATTGCGCGCTGTTGAGCTGGCATCTCAGCATCCCGCAAAAATGTGGAAAATAGTCAATAATCGCTTAATTCCTGTTATTTCTGGCCAAACAAAAGAAAAGATTGAATGGCACAGTCTGCCTTTCCAGGCACTTCCGAAAGTTTACGCCCAGAATGCCAGTCTTGAGATAGCTAAATCCGAAATTCCACTTAAAAGCATTTCAATTTCAGGTAAAAATATTCTCCCTTTTATTACCAGTAATTATGAAGGCTACGATATTAATTCCAAAAAAGACTGGATTTATGCCGAATATTTAATTAAAACCAGAAAAGCCAAATTACCGCAAATTAACATCATTCCGTTTAAAATATGAACTTATTAACTAATCTTGGCTATATAAAATATGAAGTTTTTAATCAGTTGGCAAAAAATCCCACTAATCTTCCTCTTATTGCCGATTTGATCCGTTTTAATACTCTCTTGTCCGTTGCCCGAGCCGGTACCGGACATTTAGGTGCCTCTCTTTCTATTGTCGAACTGCTGACTGAAATTTATTTCCGTTCTTTTAAATTTGATCCAAAAACAAAAGAACCTAAAAACCGTGATATTTTTATCCTCTCCAAAGGCCATGCAGCTCCTGCTCTTTATGCCGTTCTGGCTGCTAAGGGTTATTTTGAAACGGAAATGTTAAATAAGTTAAGAAGGTTAGGTGGGTTGGCCGGCCACTGTGATATAGAAACCCCCGGTATCCAAGCCAATACCGGCTCATTGGCCATCGGTTTATCCAAAGCAGTAGGTTTCGCCCTGGCAAAAAAAAGGTTCAAGCAGGGAGGCAATGTTATTGTTATTGTCGGTGATGGGGAACTACAGGAGGGACAGTGCTGGGAAGCATTCTTAAGCGCAGGCAGTAATAGATTGGATAATTTATTCATAATTATTGATGATAATAAAGTTCAGACTGATCAGTTAACTTCAAATATTGTTTTCTACGGTGATCTGATTTCTGCCTGGAAAAATATGGGTTTTGAAATTATAGAAGGGGATGGCAGAAAAATATCAAAGATCAGGCAGATTTTTTCAGAATTAAAAAAGAAAAAGGGAAGACCAAAAATTTTTTATTCCCACTCCCTAAAAGGTCAGGGTATTTCATTCATGGAACACACTCGTATATTAAGGAAAACTTCTGACAAGTATATCTGGCATAATAAGTCTCCGCATAAGGACCAGTTAGAGCTTGCCTTCAATGAAATATTCTCACGTATCAAAAAACCTCTGCAAAGATTAGGATTTAGTTGGGATTTAAATCAATCTTTTAAAAATATTCCTATAGAGCCTATAGAGCAGGGGATTAAAGGAGACAGTTTAACTGCCGGTTTTGCCAAAGGATTATTAGATTCGGCTGGAATTTATGAAAACATTGTGGTTTTTGATGCTGATTTGGAAGAAGATTGCGGATTTATTCCATTTCATCAAAAATATCCTCAAAGATTTTTTGAAATGGGCATAATGGAACAGAATATGGTGTCAGTAGCGGTATCTTTTTCCCGCTTAGGTTATTTACCGGTACTTAGCACCTATGCTGCTTTCCTGACTTCTCGGGCTAATGAACAGCTCTATAATCTTGCTAGCGAAAATGCCAAAGCACTTATTGTAGGCAATATGTCGGGTGTTATTCCGGCCACTCCCGGTAAATCACATCAGGCTTTCCGGGATATTGCCTGCATGAAAAATATTCCTGGAATAGTAATGTATCAGCCTGTTTCCGGCCTTGATGTTCAAAATATCATTTCAAGATACTTTCGCGGGGCTCTTGGAAATATACTCTACCTGCGTCTTTCTATGTCTAGGTCGGCCATAGAATTACCGGCTCCTCCTGTTTTTCTCAAAAAAGGTTTTCCCCATAAAATTCGTCCCGGAAAAAATGCCTTAGCAATCGGTATTGGTCCGGTAGTTTTGGGAGAAATACTTTTAGCAACAGATGAACTTTCCAAAAGGGGCATTCAGGTAGAAGTCTGGAATTATCCCTGGCTGGTCGATTTTGATAAGGATGATCTTAAAAAAGCCTCCCTTCGCGGTTTACCTCTTTTAATCATTGAAGATCATTTCGTTAAAGGTGGTATGGCTGAATCCCTACTTTCATTTTTGAATCTAAATAAAATTGAGTTTAAACTGATAAAAGTAATTTCACTTAACTCATTTCCGGAAACAGGTTTCCGTTCAGAATTTTTAAGAAAAATAGGTATGGACAGCGCCAATATCATTTCTTCAGTTATTGACCTCTTAAAATGAAAAAGGGGAATATCATCTGGTTTATCGAGCATATTTCGCGGGAATTGGATGTTGCCTGTGCTGTTTCAGTTTTATTTAAAAAAAAATTCGGGCAGAAAATTACTATTTTGCCTTTTACATCCGATCTTCCTCCGGTATATTTAAAAGATTTCCATCCCAAAATTATAATCCTTCCCTATTGTTATTCCGTCAATGATCGGATGCTGAAAAAAATTCTTCTTAAATTTCCTGATGTAATTTATTTCAACATGGCTTGGGAACAGATATTTTATAAAGCCAATCTGGAATACAAAGCGCCCCAGGATTGGTTTGCTAAAGAGCAAGTTTTGCACCACTGCTGGAGCAGGGAAAGAAGTGAATTCCTTCAAAAAAGGGGAATTCCTAGGGAAAATATAATTATTAACGGTCATCCGGCTTATAAGCTTTATAAAAAACCGTATAATAAAATCTTCAAAAATCGCCTTGATTTATCTAAGAAGTTTAATCTGGATCCTAAGAAAAAATGGATTTTTTTCCCTGAAAATTACAGCTGGTTTTTTTATTCCGACCATCAGTTTGAGGAAATTATCAAGAATGGCCAGGACAGAAAGACGGCATTAATTATGAGAAACTACTGTGGCAAAGCCATATTCGAAGTACTTAAATGGTTACAGACAGCCGGTGATAAATTTAATAACGTTGAAATAATATTGCGTCCCAGGCCTGCCATAAGTGCTGCCTATTTCACATCCGTATTGGAAAAATTATCGCCGGGAATTACATCCAAATTAAATATCATTAAAGACTATTCCGTCAGGGAATGGATTTTGGCTAGCAACATGGTGGTTTCATCTTTTTCCACCAGTCTTATCGAAGCTTCCATTGCCGACAGGCCGACCTTTATGCTGGAACCATATAAACTGCCGAATGCCTTAATTGCTCCATGGTATAAATTAGTTAAAAAAATTAAAACACAATCTCATTTTTTAAATTTATGCCGGGAAATACACCTTGAAGAACCAAAACTTCTTAAATCCTGGGCAATCCGTAAATTTTTTGTCAATTCTGATCCGATAATTAGTCTGATGGATTGTATCAGAAAAATATATTTAAATGACAAACCGATAAATAGATTTCAGAACAGGATGAAGTTTAAAAATATCTCAGAGCCCAATACCGGTTGGTATTGGTTGATCGGTTTTTTGGGTTTGATAAAAAGGAAAATCTTAAAACAACAGGCTTATTACCTTAATGATGACAGTAAAATATACTTGAGGCAGATAAATAGCAGATATACGGCTTTTAAAGAAGGTTTAATCGGGAAATCAAAAAGTAAGTGAAATACAAAGTTGCTTATATTGTTAAAAATTGGTCGTATCCGGATTTGCTTAGACAGACTTCCGGAAATCTCGGCATCTGGAAAAATGTCCGTTTTACTTTAAAACCGGTAAAAGAATGCGATTATTTAATTGTCTTGAATTATTCTCCTTTGACAATCAAGGTAAAATGTCCGCCTGAAAATATTTGGCTGGTTGCCCAGGAACCTCCCTATCCAATATTCAGGGATTTAAAATTTATACCGAAAATTTACTCCAGAGTATTCACGGTTGACCGCGCCTTTAAGGAAGAAAAATACGAATACAGCCAGCCTGCTTTACCTTGGCATATAAACAAAAGTTATGATGAGTTGAATTCCATGCCTGTTCCGAAAAAAAAATTTACTTTATCCTGTATTACCAGTTTAAAAAAAAACGTCAGGGGCCATGTAACCAGGCTTGAATTATTGAAAAAACTCAAAAAAAATTTACGATTTGATTTTATTGCTACCACAGATATTTACACCATTGGTAATAAATCAGAAAGTCCGAACAAATTAAGGGAGCGGTTATTAAAATTGGGCTATACCAAAATTGTCAGGGGAGGAAAGTGGGAAGGCCTGTCGCCTTATCGTTATTCCATTGTCATCGAAAATTACCACGGACTTGATAATTGGACGGAGAAACTGGCTGATTGTTTTCTTTCATACACTATGCCGATTTATTCCGGTTGCACTAATATTAGCCATTATTTCCCCAAGGATTCTTTATTTACCTTTGATCTGGACGACCCCGATATTTATAAGAAAATAAATAGACTTATTTCAAGCGATCATTGGCTGAAAAACTTAAATAGCATCAAAAAAGCCAGACAGCTGATCCTGGAGAAATATCAGTTTTTCCCTTATTTCGCTCAAAAAATTAATTCCGCGGAGAAAAAAAATACTGTTAAAAAAATTAAAAAAGAAATAGTTTTATACCGGGAAAACAAATTTTCCGACCATCTTTTGCATAAGGTAAGAAGATTGTTCGGATAAACTAGATATGGAAATATCGGTCGTAATTTGTACCTATAACCGGCCCGATTTATTAAAATCTGCCCTTATATGTCTCATTGATCAGTCATTAACTAAAAATAAGTATGAAATCGTTGTCATTGATAACGGCCCGGCAAAAAACACGGAAAAACTTATCGGTAAATTTAAGTCTCTATATCCCGATAATAAAATATTTTACTTTCGGGAATATAAACCTGGCCTTTCCCGGGCCAGAAATCTGGGTATTAAGAAATCGGCAGGGGAGTATATTGCCTTTATTGACGATGATGCTCAAATGCCCAAAGATTGGTTAAAAAACGCCTTAAATCTGTTTCGGACAATAAAACCTTCTCCTTTGGCCGTCGGTGGCCCTGAAGAACCTGTTTTGCCTGGGGGAAAACCAGACTGGTTCAAAGAAGAATATTATTCCCCGACTATAAATAAACTCGGGCAAAAAGGACGTTTTTTGAAAAAGGGAGAAAGCTTAAACGGTTCCAATATGATGATCAATAAAAAAATCTTATTGCAGCTCGGCGGATTTGACACTCGGATCGGAATGCAGGGTCTATATATTTCCGCGCATGAAGAAACCGCTTTTTTTGAACGTCTCTGGCAGCTGAATAATGGAAAAGATATTTTTGTCTACTACTCTCCCGACCTGCTGTTCCGGCATATTATCCAGGATTTTAAATTAAAAGTCTCATATTTGTTAAAAAGGTCTTTCGCTGCCGGTCAAGCCTGGTTTGCCAAGTATAACAAAGTTTCTTTTCCCAGAAGATTAATCCTGGTTTTTATTTCATTTTTCTATGTTTTTTACCATATTTTAATTTCAATTTTAACAGTACCTGTTTATAGAAAACCTCAACAATGGTTAATAGAAAAGGTTAGTAAAGTTCTGTTTGGAATCGGTTTTTTGCTTTTCGGACTGGGGATAGTAATCAAACAAAAACAAAACTGAAAAATATGAATAAAAAATTTCTTATTTTTCTTTTATTGGCCTTTTTTATTAAAGAATTCATTTGGATAATCCTGGTTCCCCTATGGCATTTTCCCGATGAGCAGGCGCATTTTGCCCAAGTTGCCTATCTGGCTGAAAAAGGTAATTCGCCTAACGGTGATAATAATGATCTGACGAAGGAAATTTATTTATCAGAAGAGTTACTGGGTACTAAAAGAGACAGGTATGGTAATAACAAATTTACCTTTCACCCGGAATACCGGATTCCCTATTCAAATAACTTAACCGGTTTATATGAAAGAGAAATTCTATTTCTGGCTAAAGATTTAAAAAACCGGCAAATGGTCGGCAAAGAAGCCAGTCGTTACCCGCCGCTTTATTATATATTGCTGGCAGTTTTATACAAAATTTTTTATTTTAACAATCTAATTAATAGGGTTTTTTTAGCCAGGATTTTTCAGATTATTTTTTATATCGGAACTGTTTATATCTCGTTTAAAACGGTAAAAGTGATTTTTTCAGGCAATAGCTTTTTGTCATATTCGCTTACTCTTTTGGTCGCTTTCCAGCCTATGTTTTCCTTTGTCAGTGCCGGAATTAATAGCGACAATATCAGTAACTTTATTTTCAGTGTTTATTTATTTATTTCTTTAAAATTAATAAAATCTGTTTTTTCCCGTAAATATTTACTTGCTTTAATCTTGACCACGCTGCTTGGTATTTATGCTAAACCCCAGTTTTATATAACCCTGCCTTTAAGTTTTCTTCTGATTTTCTATAAAATTATAACCTTAAAAACCGGCCCTGAAAAAAGATTTTTTAAAGCGGCTATTTATATGTTTATAATTTTTTTGTTTCTCACATTCTTCTCTGTTTTCCGGCTGGGTCCGCAAATTTTGTTGTCTAAATTAGCTTACGGTTTTGATTTGCCTAAATTTTTAATTAATCTTAAGACTTATGCTTTTCCCCATCTTTACCGCGAGGTATTACCCTGGTATTGGGGTGTCTATAATTGGTTAGGTGTCACCTATCCGAGGATTGTTCATAGAATTATTAATTGGCTGATACTTTTATCCCTGATCGGATTTATTTTCTTTTTTATAAGAAATCGCCAAAAAATAAATCGTTGGCCGGTAAACGGAATAATCTATTTACTTTTTGCCAATCTCGCTTTCTTTTTGGGCGTTTATCTTTTTGACTGGTTGCAGTTTGTTGAAAGTGGGTTTAAATTCCATCTCGGTGTTCAGGGAAGATATTTTTTTCCTCTTATTATTTCCCATTTGCTCTTTATTCTGATTGGTTGGCGTGAACTTTTTCAGATATTTCCGCTCCTGTTGCCTTTAGCCACCAAATTGTTGGTTGTTCTGATGTTTATTCTTCATTGGTACGCTTTATATTTAATTGCTTTAACCTATTATGATCTGTCTTTGCTTTCAGTATTTATAATTCAGGCCAGCCAGTATAAACCCTGGTTTTTCAAGGGGAACTTATTGTTGACTCAAATTTTCTTTTCATTGACTGTTAACCTTGCTTTTCTGCTAAAATATCTAAAGATAGGGAATTTATATGGCCAGGATAAAAATCGGTAACCTTAAGCCGGTTTCTCTTGTTTTGTTAGTTATTTTATTCCTCTCCTTCTTCTTCAGGTTTTACCATTTGGTCGATTGGTTTTCTTTCGGGATGGATCAGGAATATGAAGCTTTTTTGGTCAGGAATATAATTACCGGCAAGCATTTTCCTCTCATCGGCGTTAATGCCGGAGGCACGGGAATTTATTTAGGCCCGCTTTTTATATACCTGGCTGCACTTCCTTATCTTATTTTTCGGGGAAACCCTCTTGGTTGGGCATTCACTGCTTCATTTATGGGCGTTATTACCACTTGGCTTATCTATTATATTGTTGACAAATTGTTTAATCAAAAAGCTGCCCTTTTTTCCTCTTTCTTTTATGCGGTTTCCTTCCTGGCTTCCTTCTATGACCGCAGTTTCTGGAATCCGTCACTTGTTCCCTTATTATCTCTTTTAATAATCTACTTTCTTTATCAGATCAATCTTAACCGCCAGCATTATCTTATTTATCTTGCCGTAATTTTCGGTCTTGCCTTCCACACTCATTTATCCCTGCTTATTTATACTCCGCTGATCATTTATGTTCTTTACCGGAAATTCAAATCAATAAAAAAAAGAATTCTGCTTTACTCTCTTATCATATTCTTAATACTGCAGTTGCCTCTTATTATCTTTGAATTGCGTCATAATTTCCCCAATTCCAGTGCTGTAATTAATTTAGTTACCGGTAGGACCGTATTTCAGACTGATCAATCTAAGCTCCCGGAAAGAATAAAAGTCCTGACAAACTTCTTCGGCCGATTTATTTTTATTCCGCCATTCCCGGACTTGTTTGCTGAAAAAGGGCTCTGTAAAGATTTAACTTGGGTTAAGAAGAATGCTTACCCTGAAATTGTCGGCTTAAGTTTTTTTGGTTTGCTGTATTTCCTAATTTCATATAAATCTCATTTCAGAGAAGGCAGAAAAAAATTCCCCTTCTTACTTATAATCTCCGTATTTTTACTTACAATAATTTCGGTTCTTTTTTACCCCAGATCATTTCATGAGTATTATCTGTTATCCCTCTTTCCTTTATTGGCAATTATTTTGGGAGTGTCAGTGGGGATTATTTGGCAAAAAGAACACGGTCAACTGATAGTTTCCTTTATAATCAGTTTATTCTTTACTCTTAATTTAATTACCCTTTTCACGGCTCAAAATAGTTTTAATTATAACCGTAAATTAGCTGTGTTGGATTTTGCCCGCCAATATATAAGAGGAGAAAATTATAATCTGGAAGCTTTGGGGGATTGTCCCAGATTTGCCGGTTGGGGCTATCTTTTTGAATATTATTTAGGCAAACCGCTCCATTCTTATCTGGACAGTTATTTTGGCTGGTTAAATTATGATCAGGCGGTTTCAGGCCAGCCGCATTCTATAGTTTTGTTATCAATGATTGACTCCCGTTCAAACAGCGATACTATTGCTAAATGGCAGGAAGACAAATTGCGTTTCCTGATGGAATTTCGCGTCCGTGCAGCAAAATTGTGGGATAATATCCATGTCTACATCCTCTCAGTCAAAAAGTGAAGAATATCAAAAAATTCATACCCATTGCTTATCCGGATTTAACCGGAAATGAAAATATCTACCTTAACCGGGTTTTGAAATCATCCTGGATATCTTCCCAGGGAGAATATTTAATTAAATTCGAACAAAAGTTCGCGGAATTTATCGGTTGCCGCTATGCTGTAACTACCTCCAACGGTACAGCCGCTCTTCATCTGGCTCTAACAGCTCTTGGGATAGGCAAGGGAGACGAAGTAATCGTGCCCGATCTGACCTTTATTGCCAGCGTTAATGCCATAACTTATTGCGGTGCCAGACCCGTTCTCTGTGATGTTAACCGCCAAAGCTGGCAATTAGATCCCAAAGAAATAATTAAAAGAATAAATTCACGTACCAAGGCCATAATGGCTGTTCATCTTTACGGTATTCCCGCCAATCTGGATCAAATAATGGATATTGCCAATAAATATAATCTTCAGGTAATTGAAGACGCCGCTGAAGCCCATGGAGCTTTGGTGAAAATAAAATCATTATGGAAAAAAGTAGGCAGTGTCGGTCATGTTGGTTGTTTCAGTTTTTACGGCAATAAAATCATAACGACAGGTGAAGGGGGAATGGTAACTACCGATGCCAAACAACTGGCTATGAGGATGCGCGTTTTACGGGATCACGGTCAAAAGCCAGGTCGTCGTTACTACCATCCGCTTATCGGTTTTAACTACCGTCTTACTAACCTCCAGGCTGCCATTGGCCTGGCTCAATTGGAAAAAATACACTTCTTCTTAAAATTCAAATCTCGTCTTGCCTCCCTTTATAATCGTTATCTGGAAAACACTCCGGGAATAATTATTCCCAAAACGGATTACGAAGCTAAACCGGTTTGCTGGCTATATTCCGTCATAATTGATGATCCTTATCCTTTAACCCGCGATGAAGTTATGGAAAAATTAAAAAATAAAGGTATTGAAACCAGACCGTTTTTCTTCCCCGTCAATCTGCTACCCCCTTATAAATCCAGCCAAAAATTCCCTAATTCCAATTATCTTTTTCAGCATGGTCTTAACTTGCCCTCCGGTTATAATCTGACACCAGGGGAAATTACCTTTATTTGTCAACAGATTAGAGATGAAATCAAAAATTAGATTATTAAAGACTTTATTTTTTTCTCCTACAGCCCGTAATACTTACACTGTCTTTCTGGGTAATGTTCTATCGGCTTTTTTCTCTTTTTTATTTACTGTTATCTTAGTCCGCAATTTGACGTTTGCCGATTTTGGTTATTTTTCCGCCCTTTTATCTCTGATGATCTTAACCAGCGAACTTTCTGATATTGGTATAGGTCAATCATTATCGTCTTTTTTACCGCCTTTGGAAGATCGTCAGGAAAAATTAAAGAGTTTTTTAAAAGCTGCTTTTGCCACTCAGATTGTCATCTCTCTCCTGGTATCTTTGTTAATTATTATTCTGTCAAAAAAACTTTCCCTGATTCTATTTCATTCGCCAAACTTTAATAATTTGGTCATCCTGACCGCTGTCGGTATTTTCTGTGCTATATTGGTAAATTTTATCAATTACAGTCTTTCCGCAAGATATAAGTTCCTGACTGTTTCCTTCCTGACTGCTTTCGGTGGCTTATTAAGGTTGATATTACTTCTGATAATACTGGTTATTACTGCCATTACTCTTGATAATTCTGTCCTCACTCAGACATTATCTTTAGCTATTCTTCTCTTGGTTACTTTATTATTTATTAATTTTGATTTTCTAAATTATAAGTCCAAGGTGGCTGATGTTAAAAAATTGTTGCGCTTTGCCTATCTTCTGGGGATTGCCCGTATGTTCACGTCAATTGCCTATAGGTTGGATGTTTTGATGTTGGTTTCGATCAAAAATGCCACCGAAGCCGGAATTTATTCAACAGCCTCCAGGGTCATTTCCATTTATCCGCTCTTGTCTGGCAGTTTTTTGACTGTTATCGCTCCAAAGATTGCTGTTATTACCGACCTTTACGAATTAAAAAAATATCTCAGGAAAATTATTTTTGCAACTTTGGGACTGATCAGTACTATCTTGTTCATGATCATGATGGCCCGTCCTTTTATGATTATTCTGTTCGGTGAAAAGACGGATCCTGCGGTGCCGGTTTTTCGTCTCCTTCTATTGTCGATGATCTTTTTCGTTGGATCGGTTCCGGCAGTATCGGTAGCCATTTATTATTTTAAAAAGCCGTTTATTCTTACCGTTAACAGTGTGATTCAACTGGCAATTGTGGTTCTGGGTAATTTGATTTTTATTCCCATTTATGGTCGCCTCGGTCCGGCTATATCCCTGATTCTGGCTTTTGGATTAACAGGTGTGTCCACCACCCTGATGATTTTTTATTATTGGCAAAAAAAGAAAATTATTTGAATAAAAGAAATTTGTTAATATTCATTTCAATTATTCTTCTGACAATACTTATCTATTGGCCGTCATTTACTGCCCCCTTTTTTCAGGATGACATTATTTTTCTCACCTCTCCCAAAATTTCTGATTTTTTCACCGCACTTCCTCAAGGGATTTACCGCCCGCTTTCTTTCCAGTTATTTTATTCAGTCGGAAGAATGATTTTTGGGCTTAATCCTCTCGGTTTTCATCTTATATTATTTTTCATCTCATCTCTCTCGTTATACCTGATTTTCCGTTTGAGCCAAAAAATATTAAATAATGATTTAAAAGCTCATACTGTCGTATTTTTTTATGCCTTTAACGTCTCATTGTTCGCCAACTACTATTGGATTGCCGTTTCTTATTTTGTCTTGGGCAATTTTTTTATTTTTCTTTCACTTTATCTGTTATGGATAAAAAAATCCCAAATTTTATCGACTGTTTCCTATATAGCTGCTTTATTAAGTAACGAAGTCTTATTTGTTTTTCCTCTACTACTTATTTTGACTTTTTATTATTTCCGGAAATGGAAAAAATTCTTTGCTGTGTTTCTATCACTGGATATTATATACCTTATACTAAAAACGTCCGTCTTTGGATTGCCCAAAAGCAGTTCCTACACCACAAGCTTATTTGCCTTTTTACCCCTGGTGAGATGGTATTTATTTAGGGCTTTAAATCTCCCCGAGGGAATTAAAAGATCATCCGATTATTCTATATTTATATTATTTATTTTGTTTTTAATACTATTTGCTTATGGCTTTTTTTATTATATTAAATCCCGGAAAATAAATTACCGTTTATTTATTTTTTCTCTGCTTTGGTTTTTTATGGCAGCTTTGCCATTTTTCTTTCTTCCCAATCATATGTCTTCATTTTATTTGACTGTTTCTCTTTTCGCTGTATGTCTTGTATTTGCTGAAATATTTTCTGTTAATCCCAAAATTTTGATATCAGCTCTTATTGTTTATTTTCTTCTTACTTGGCGCGGGTTAACCTTCCTATCCCAAACCCATTGGATAATTCTTAAAAATACCGGTCCGATAGGAACTCTTTGATCGTGTTTGCAATTAACTGATTATCCGGCTAGAATTCACTAAAATGTTGTCTGTGATAATTCCTATTTTTAATGAAGAGGATAATCTTCCTGAATTTATTCCGGAATTAAATGAAGCTGTTGCACATCTGTCAAACAGCTATGAATTATTGGCAGTTAACGACGGTTCAACTGACAAAAGCCAAACCGTTCTCACCAAGCTAGAAAAGAGATATCGTAATCTTAAAGTTTTTACTTTAAGAAAAAACTTTGGCAAATCCGTTGCTTATCTGGTCGGATTTACCAAAGCCACAGGGGATATTATTGTTACGATAGATTCCGATGGTCAAGACAAACCGCAGGAGATCGGTAAATTATTGGGTCAATTGAAAAAGGGATATCAGGTTGTTGTCGGCTGGCGGAAAAATCGTTCCGATACTTTTCTTAAAAAATTGTCTTCTTTAGTCTGGAATAAATTACTTTATTTGTTTAGCGGAATTAAGCTTCATGATGTCAATTGCGGTCTCAAAGTTTTTAAAAAAGAAGTGTTAAATCCCCGCTATTTCCTGGGAGAATTTCACCGTTATCTGCCTGTCACAATCGCTATGGACGGTTATCGCGTTACCGAAATCGAAGTTGAGCACCGTTCCCGCCTCAAAGGCAGTTCCAAATATAATTATTACAGGATTTTCCCGGCCATATTTGATTTTTTTACCAATATGTTTCTGGCCCGTTTTGGTCTAAAACCGATGCATTTGTTCGGAAGCATCGGCATTCTGATTTTTACTGCCGGTTTACTTATAAATTTTTATTTGCTGATTGTAAAAATTTCAGGCTCCTCAATTGGAGGCAGGCCATTATTAATACTGGGACTTCTTTTTACTTTGGCCGGACTGCAGCTTATTTTTACGGGCTTTCTTGGTGACCTTATCATTAGACGTGAAGAAATATCGGTTGAACATTATCTTTCAGGTTCAGCTTAATACTCATCCCTCACCATTATTCTCTGCTTTGGGCAACTTATAAATATAATAGCCGCTGTCAGCATAATCAGCTTTTATCGGTAATAAATTGCGCCCTACAAAGTAATTAAAAGCATATTTTTTTTGAAGTTTTTCCAGATCTTCAAGCGTCAGGTTATTATATCCATCCACCGCAATAGAAAGATTCATATGCCGGTAATTACATTGCGGTTGGTTTGCTATGTCGCAAATTCTTTTAGCCCACTGGAGCATGGCATATTTTTCAAAAGGAAACGATTTTCTGTCAACAACAATCGCCCGTTCAGATACTACCCGGAATTTTTCAAAATCAGGCGGACTTAAGATAATACTATTATTCGGAGTATTGTTTTTTACCCATAATGCTAAAGTGCTTTCGGTTGTAGGATGACCGATAATGGAATTAATATTTAATCTTTCATGATAGTGCTGCAAACCAAAGCCAAGAATAAGAATCAAGATAAAAAGATACTTAGGTAATTTTCTGGAAAAAATCATTAGAAAAAATAAAATAATAATGGAGGTCAGATATACTTTATTAAACTGAATATTGCGGATTATGGGGAGGAACAGCGGAAGTAAAAGAAGAATTATATTTGAATTATTGTTGATGACCATATTAAAGATAGTTCCATAAATTAAAACAGCTGATATCCAGTAAATAAGAACGGTGAATCGGTAAAATTGTAAGATGGTTATCTGATAAATTGGAAATAATTCAGTCCCGATAAATCCAATTATACAGAGGAAAATAATAATTGTTGTTAAAGTAAATAAGTACAAAGCTTTGCTTTTATTTATCTTAAATTGTCGGAAGAGGAAAAAACAAAATAAAATCAGCATGGAAACAAACCACAAATAATGCGCCATTAGCCAGCTGGAAGGAAGAAAATGGTGCGGTCCCCGCATATAAACTACAATGCCAATCAGTCTATTCTGGTTAATTTTTAAAAGACGGGATCAATTTCGTTTTTATAAAGAATATAGAGAGGTAAGATTATTACTGCATAAAACATAAAAGATTTAACCAACCGGATAGCTTCGGTTTTATCAGTACTTACAAAATAGGCTGAAAATGCAATTGATCCTCCGATTATTCCGACTTGAGGATGAAGATAAGAAGCAAAAGAAAAACATAAGGCAGAAAGGAAATATTTATTATCCAAAAGCTGTACGATACCAAAGAGTAATAGTCCCAATGGCAGTTGAGACGCATAAAAATCGCGGGTTATCAAATAATCCCCTCCCAAAGCAATTGTTGAGCCAAACAGAACCGTAATTACAGTTAAAAGTAAAATATAATTATTGCGGAAAAAAAATGGCTGAGTCGGAAAGTAGCGATACTTACAAGGAAAATATATATTACATAGTGGAAAAAAAATGTACCCGGTATTGTCATAAATTGCGCAGTTTTTGCCATATAATAAGCAAAAAATGTCCGCGGACCGAAATTTCGGCTAACATTTACATACCAGTCATTTAAGAGGTAGGATCGGTATAGATGCGAGAGAATAATCGGAATATGCTCATATTGATTATTAACTACGTAAGAATATTTATAAATAAATGGAAAAATAAGCGCTAAAAAATCCTAAGACTAACCACATATTTTTATTTCTGATATATTCCTTCAAAACTCATTGTTGCATAGTCTTTAAAAGGGCCTAAATATCTTAAGAAGGGGATATTAAATTCCAATAATTCCGGGTATTTTATTATGTACCGCTCATCAAGGCATTTAAATTTATAAACCATTTTTTGAAATTGGGAAATTTTGAGCTTATTTAAAGACTCAAAAAGATCCCAAAAATATTCATGAGTTAAAAAACCCCTGATTTTTTTTGAATATACAAAATTTTTAATAAAAGATTTAGGGAAAATATGAATCGGCCATTTGGCAAAATCATAAAGATGATGTCCTGTTACGGAATAATATGGTGTAAATTCCGCATATAAAATTCCTTTATTTTTTAAAACTCTGAAACATTCATTAATTGTTTTATTTGGATTGCTTATGTGTTCAATGACATCAAACAGAAATACACAGTCAAAAGAATTATTTTTATAAGGTAACTTTTCATCTTTTACCAGTTTAATTTGAATATTTTTATTTTTTTCAAATCTATTAATGGCAAATTTAACTTTTTCTTTGTCAATCTCAACTGCATTAACCTTTGCTCCAAATTCATTTAATACTTCACATAGAGCTCCATAACCGCAACCGATTTCTAATATTTGTCTGTTTTTTAAACTTAAAATTTCGTTAACTTTTTCAACTGCAGGTATTGCCCTTTCTTTTCTCCATAAAAAATAATTATTTAAAGATAGTCTAGATTCTTTAAACCCGATTTTTTTCATGGAAGCATATAAACTTGGTAAAAATTGCTATATAATTTCTTAAGCTCCGGATAATCAACCTCAGAAACTGCATATTTTGCCTGATATTTTCTTCCAAGATCTACCAAAGATTGAAGAGTATGTGTCCGAAAACCGCTAGTAACTTTATCCTGACTTAAGTTTTTACTGTCGCATACGCTTTGATTTCCTAAGTCACACATTCTTAAATACCATTCATAATATCCTTTTTCCTGAAAGGGAAAGCTTTTCCAGTCAGCTACAACCGGCCTTTCTGAAATCAATCGGAATTTTTCAAATTCCGGAGGGATTAAAAAAATATCGTTTTTTGTTGTATTATTCTTAGCCCATTGAGCTAATTCCACCTCCGGAACCGGATGCTGATAATACGAACCGTAATTGAATTTTTCGTGGAAATGGAAAAGTGAAAAGAAAATCAAAATTAAGACCGTTAATGCTTTGAAAGGAATTTTCTTAAAATAAAAGACGATAATTAAACCTAATATTATTGCTGCCGTGTTTACTTTGTTAAATTGAATTAAGCGTGAATAATCCGACAGAAACAGGGGTACAAAAGAAAAAACGGGCTGAATTTTATTTTTCAAAATTGCCAGAAATATTGCGCCAATTACTGTTAAGGCCATAAACCAATAGATATAGACTGTCAGTCGAAACGGCTGCAATATTACCAAAGGATAAAATGTTTTACTGTAAAGTGCAGTCAGTGAGATGACGGTAATAAAAAAAGTAAATAAAGTAAAAAAAGAAATGAACAGATACAATTCTGAATTTTTATTTTCCCTCAATTTCCTTAATATTATAAAACCGCAAATTAAGACAATAAAAAAAGCTAAATAATGGCTTAAAGGAAAATAGGCAGGCAGAAAGTGATGCGGAGTTCTTACAAAAGCTATTATATTGATTTTAAGAGAGGTTGAAATTTCCGCCTGGCTGCTTTTCAAATAGAAAATTAATAAAGGCATAACAAAAATTAAATAGGGTAAGATTGCTTTCTTAATTAAGACTGCCATTTTTTTGTTTAAAATTTTTCGATCAGTCAAAATAAATGTTAAAGCAGTAGAGAAATAGGCAAGAAGAGCTGATTCAGGTCCGATTTGCGGGTGAAAGTATGAAGAAACAGCAAATAATATTGATGACAAAAAATATCTTTCCTCAAGTATCAGAACTATTGCCAACAAACTTATTGATAGAGACAGTTGAGTCACGGTAAAATCTGAAGTAATAAGTAAATTTCCTCCAATTGAATAAGTTGCTCCAAATAATATCGTTATGGCCGTGAGAATTGCTGCTTTCCGGTTTTTGAATAATAAAAGTGCCATCCGGTAGGTAGCTAATATAAAAATACCGCCGGTTAAAAGATAATGGACAAAATAAGTAATCGGCAAGCCTATTAGTTTCCCCCAAAATGCCGAATAAACGGCAAATATTGTTCTCGGACCGAAATCTCTGCCTAAATTCACATACCAGTCGTTTAGCAAATATTCCCGATTCATATAGGAAAGTATGATAGGGATTTGGGTATATTGATTGGTAATAACATAGGAATACTTATAAAGGATCGGGAATAAAAAGCTGATATAGTAAAGTATTGACGGCATATTGTGGCAATTTTAACACGTTTTTAAAGTTTTGGATTTTCGTATTTTAAGGCTATAATCAGATAAATGCGAAAATTTCTAAGACTTTTAACCCATTCCTTAACCTCTGACACTGCTAAAGATACGTATCTGATCTTTTCCGGAAATATTTTTACCTCTTTTTTAGCATTTCTATACACCATTTTTCTGGCCCGTGCATTTTCACCGGACAATTTGGGCGTCTTTTCATCAATCACGGCTTTTATTTTATTGGCAGGCGATGTCCTGGATCTGGGAATAACTACTTCCTTATCCCGCTTTTATCCGGAAATTAAAAGAAAAGAAGGAGAAGCCCATGCTGATTTTTTCATAAATAACACCTTTAAGTTCCAGTTATATATTTCCTTGGCAATGGTTATTTTTATCATTATCTTATCTCCGTTCCTATCCGAAATTTTGCTCCAATCCGCTTCATTCTCATCTCTGTATGTTCTTGCCGGAATAGGCGTTTTGACAACAGTTATAGCCGCTTTTATCTCCGCAGCATTATCGGCCCAAAAAAGATTTTTGCCTGTTGTTCTTGTTAGCAGTTCTTCTACCCTGGTAAAACTTCTTCTTGTTCTTCTTTTGTTTTATTCCGGCCGCTTTTCTCTGGAATTGGTAACAGCTTCATTTGTTGTTGCTCCCTTGGCTGCTATTTTATTGGGACTAAATTTTCTACGTCTCTCAATTATTGGCGATAAATTCAGTTTATCCTTATTGAAAAAACTCCTGTCATATTCAACATTTATCGCCTTTGCCAGGGTTTTTTCTGCTGTTTCCTCCAGATTTGATGCTCTGATGCTAATTCCTTTATCATCAACATACGAAGCCGGCATATATTCTGCTGCCTATAAAATAATTTTTACTTATATTCTCCTCTCTGGCAGTTTCAGCATGGTTATAGCTCCGCGTCTTTCGTCTTTTCCCACCATCGGAAAATCCATCCCCTACCTCAAAAAAGTTATTCTGGGAGTTTTTCTAATTCTGTTAACTATGGTTTTTATGTATATTGTCGCTCCCGTTTTTGTTCCTTTCATTCTCGGAGATAACTATTATCAATCAATCCCGGTCTTTCGCGCTCTTCTTTTGCCCGCGGCCCTTTTTGTTTCCACAATTCCCAGTGTCAATTTCCTTCTCTATGTTGCCAAAAAACCGCAGATATCTGCTTTTAACACGATAGTATCACTTCTGATTATCTTTTTCGGCAATCTTTATTTCATTCCTCACTACGGACGTTTAGGGCCTGTCTTTACCTTAACTCTTGCCTACGGATTTACTGTGATAAGTTCTTCATTATTTACATTTTATTATCTGAAACATGGATGAAATAACCGCCTGCATGATTGTTAAAAATGAAGACCGCTTTGTTTGGTATTCAATTTCCTCGATTTTGTCTTATGTAGATAGATTTATTATTTTTGACACGGGGTCGACCGATAAAACCATAGAAATCATCAAAATCTTTAAAAGTCCCAAAATTATTTTCCGGCCGAAAAAACAGGCCACTCCGGAACTTCTCACTGCCTATCGCCAGGAACAGGCTGAAATGATCAAAAAAGGATGGCTGTGGATTGTTGATGCGGATGAGGTCTATCCTACAAAAACCGCTGAAAAAGTAATCTCTGTCATCCGTAGCCGCCCGGATTTAGACGGAATAATAATTCACCGCTACGACCTTCTTGGAGATATTTATCATTGCCAGGACGAGTCAGTCGGTATTTACCATCAGTTTGGTAGAATCGGTCATTATGTATTGAGGCTAATTAATAAGAATCATTTTCCAAAATTGCAGGTAAAAGGCGAATATCCGGCTGAATATTTTGCTCAAAACGGCCGGTCGATAAAAGAAAATGTTAAAGACCGCTTTGCCTTTATTGAAGAAAGAATATTTCATGCCATGTATCTTCAAAGATCAGCCAAAGGAAGATTTTTATTCGATGTGCTCAACCGCCAAAAGTATAAAATTGAACTTGGCAGTCTAATTCCTAACCGCGAAATTCCTGAGATATTTTTCAAAAGCCGACCGTCAATTATTCCTGATGTCAAGTCGAACAGAACCTTCATTTATTATCTTTTAGCCTTTTTAATTACTCCTATTAAAAAAATTAAAAGAAAATTTATAAGTTAAATAATGAGAATAATTTTTCTGAATATATATCAGGGACTCATTCAGAGAGGAGCTGAGCGGTCCACGGAAGAGTTGTGTAAAAGATTAGGCTATCATCATCAAATTACTCTTATCCAGGGTGGTAATAATAAGAATTCTGGAAAATATCAAATAATTTCTCTGCCGGTTCTTTTTTCTAAACTGCCCGATTCTTCTACAGGATTATTGCGCAAATTCTATCTTGACGATTGGAGCCTGCAGATTCTCTTTTTTACTATTTTCGCAATTCCGTTTTTATTGAAATCGAGGTTCGATATTCTTATTCCCGTCAACGGAGGCTGGCAGACTTTAATCTGCAAAATAATTTCTTTTATCAAGAAATGTAAATTGGTGATTATCGGCAGAGCCGGTATCGGTCGGGATGATGCCTGGAATTTACTGTTAAAGCCGGATCTGTTTATTGCCTTGACGAAAAGGGGAGAGGAGTGGGCAAAAAAAAGAGAACCCGAAGTTAGAATTGTTACTATCCCTAACGGTGTTGATTTGGAAATGTTTAATCCCCGGATATCTCCTGCCAGAATTTATCTTCCGCCTCCTGTTATTATTGCTGCCGCCGCTTTAACCCCTAACAAGCGTCTGGAACTGACTATCAAGGCGGTGACCGCAATGAAGAAAAAAGCCTCTCTTTTGATCTTAGGAAGCGGTCCCTTATTCAAAAAACTTTCTAGTCTTGGCAATACCCTTCTGGGCAACTCCAGGTTCAAAATAATACCGGTTTCCCTAACAGATATCCCTCATTATTATCGGGTGGGCAAATTATTCAGTCTTGCCTCAGTAGAAAATGAAGCTTTCGGCAATGTCTATCTGGAAACTTTAGCTTGCAATTTGCCGGTAGTAGCCCCCGCGGGCTACCGTCGGGAAATAATAGGGAAAGCTGGACTTTATTTCCGTCAAAACAGTATTACCGCTTATGCCAAATCACTTGATCAGGCGTTAAATATAAATTTCGGAAATTTTCCCAGACGTCAGGCAGAAAAATTTTCCTGGCATAAAATTATTCCTCTTTATGAAAAAAACATGGGCAATCTTCTGAAAAAATGAAACTTTCAATTATTATCCCCGTCTTTAATGAAGAAAAAACCATATCTTTTGTTTTAGAGAAACTGCTGCATCTTAATATTTCCTGGAAAAAAGAAATTATTGTCGTTAATGACGGTTCCACTGATAAATCGCTCAGCATAATAAAAAAATTTCCCGGTCTTAAACTTATTTCTTACCGGAAAAATAAAGGCAAAGGTTATGCTGTAACCCAAGGCATCAAAAATTCAACCGGCGATTATCTTCTGATTCAGGATGCCGATCTAGAATATAATCCGGATGATATTCCCGCCCTATTAAAAAAAGCTAACGGAAAAAACGCCGTTTACGGCAACCGCTTCTCGAAAACCAAGGTAAAAATGCCCTTTTTTTACCGACTGGGTAATAAACTGCTGACTTTTATAACCAATTTTTTATACCGAACAAAACTTTCAGACATGGAATGCGGTTATAAACTTCTGCCGTCCGTTTTCGTTAAAAAAATGGAGATTAAATCTTCCCGTTTTGACTTTGAGCCGGAAATTACCGTTAAACTTGTCAAAGCTAAAATCCCCATAGTCGAAGTTCCGATATCTTATCAGGGCAGGAATCATTTGGCCGGTAAGAAATTGACCGTCGCGGATAGTGTGGCTGCCGTAACTACTCTTTTTAAGCATCACAGTCTGAGCTGGGATCTGATTTTTCTTTCAGTATTTCTATTTATAATCTTTATTATTTACGCTTTTATTGCCGTTTCCTCTCACCATCATTTCCTGACCTTCGGCTGGGATCTGGGCTATTTTGACCAGATAATCTGGAAATTAAGCCGGCTGGAATATCCCTTCAGCACCCTCAACTTCGTGAACTTTCTGGCCAATCATTTCTCTCCCATCCTTCTAGTTTATGCTCTTTTCTACAGGATTTGGTCACATCCTGATATGCTTCTAATTTCTCAAGCCTTTTTGGTTGTAGCATCAGCTTATCCTCTTTACTTATTGGCCAAAGCTGAAATCAGACACAGTTTTTTTTCTTTTTCACTGGTTTTCTCCTATTTGTTTTTCCTCGGCACTCAATGGAGTATCTTAAATGAATTTCATGAAGCAACAATTATACCTTTATTTTTGGCTCTTTTTTTCTATGCTGCCGCAAAAAAAGAAAAAAATAAGCTGTTATTGTTATCCATAATAGGCCTTTTGATTACCAAAGAAGAATTCAGCCTCTTAGCCGCCGCCCTTTCATTCCCGCTTTATTTTTTTTATAAAAGAAAAAAACCGGCCATAATTCTCTTAGTTGTTTGCGTAGCATTTTTCTTTTTTTTGACTGAATTCTTTATGCCGGCTATTTCCGAAAAGGGGATTTACCAGCATGCTCATTTATCAGGTAATGCCAAAACCCCGGCTGAATTTATAGCTTTGCTTATCAAAGATCCGATGTTTATGGTTAAATCCGTTTTTTCGCCCCGGGAAAAAATCCGGACATTAATGTCTTCACTTTCTTCTTTTGCCTATCTGCCCTTGCTCTCTCCCTTGTCTGTTCTAATTCCCTCAATTGAGCAGTTTCTGATGCGTTTTTTATACTCCGGTCCGCAGTTCACCGTCTGGCAAAATGTCAATCATCACGCGGCTCCGATTGCGATTCTCTTTCCGGTAGCTTCTCTTTTTGCCGTAGTCAGATTAATAAAATTATATCCCCGAAAAAGATTAAAAATTATAACTTTCGCCTCCCTTCTGCTTATTTCCGCAACCATTTTTCAGGATATTATTTTCACTGCTCCGATCCATTCGGTTTTCAAGCACTCACTCTACCGGAAGGAAGAATGGATGAAAAATGCCGACAGTCTCGTCGGATTCGTCCCGGAAAATCCCGCTGTCGCCACCCAAAACAGTCTTTTTCCGCATTTATCCCAAAGGAAGGAAATTTACCTCCTGCCGGAAATAAAGAATGCTCAATATATCGCCGTTGATTTCCATGACGGACCCAATAAATTTGCACCCTTAAATCTGGAAAAAACTAAAAATCTGGTCGAAGATTTATTAGTGGAAGGTAGTTTCCGTATTGAAATCCAAAAAGGGGAAGCTGTTTTGTTAAAAAGGGTGAATTAATAGTAAAATAGCTCATTATGACACGCCGGATTAACCTTTAGTCTATGATTGACGTCAAAAAATTATACGATACCCGATTTACAACTTATGAAAGAATAAGGAAGGTTGTCTTATGGCAAATTTTATGCCGTGATTTCCTGCAGAAGTATGTTAATAAAAAGGATACGGTTGTTGATATCGGAGCCGGGAATTGTGAATTTATCAATAATATTAAAGCCCATAAAAAATATGCCGTTGATATCAATAAAGATATCATTAAAAAGGCAAATAAGGATATTACCGTAAAAATTGCTCCCGTTAAATTTCTTAATAGTATTTTCCCTAAAAATTCCCTTGACGTAATTTTCATGAGTAATCTTTTGGAGCATTTGGACAGTAAGGAAGATATTTTTAGACTTCTTAACGAATCATTTGTCGTCCTTAAATCAGGCGGCCGTTTGCTGATCATGCAGCCTGATATCTCCCTGGTAGGTTCATCCTATTGGGATTTTTTTGATCATAAAGTCGCCATAACTTATGCCAGTCTGACTGAAGTACTGTTAACTATCGGTTTTACCATAATGGATCATCGCTATCCTTTTCTCCCGTATTCTACCAAAGTTAAATATTTGCCTCTTTGGCCGCCGTTCTTAAGGATTTATCTCAAACTTAGACTTTTGCATTATTTATTCGGCAAACAGTTTTTTATCTGTGCTCAAAAAAAATAATGAAAATTTCTGCTTGTCTGGTTATTCATAATGAAGAGGCGGTTCTATTTAAATGTCTTAAGAGTTTAAAACAAATAGCCTCGGAAATAATCATCATTCACGACGGGCCCTGTCGGGATAAAAGTCTTCAGATAGCCCGTGATTTCGGAGCAAAGATTTATGTCAGAAATTTTGTTGGTGAGGCGGAATTTCATCGGCCTTTTTCCTACCAAAAGGCTTCAGGTGATTGGATACTTCAAATAGACGCAGATGAAGTATTAAGCGCTAAATTAGTAAAAACTATTCCTCAATTAGCCAATTCAACAAGCTGTGATGCTTATAGTTTTTCCTGGCCGTATCCGGATAAACAGGGATTAATAAAAAATGGTCCGTTTGCCAAAACTTTAAAACCGTCACTTTTTAAGAAAAATCTCTTGTATATGATCGGTATTTCCCATGAGTATCCCCGTTCTTATGGCCGGATGTGTTTGCGGAATGATTTGACGGTTATCCATTCTCCTTCCTATGACAACTTCACCTTATCCATGTTTGTCAGCAAATGGAATAACTGGGCGCACCTTCAGGCTGAACAGCTAAAATATCTTGACAGATTACCGCTCTTTAATATCCCTGATAAATATCATTCCCCCCTTTTTCTTGAAATTAAAAGAACTTATCAATATCCCATCCTGACGGGACTTAGTGAAACCTTAAAATTCCTGCTTCTCTATTTTTGGCGCGGCCTGCTCTTTGCTGGCTTCAGGAGCTGGAAAATAGCCCTTTTTGAAATAACCTATATCTGGTTAGTTAGATTTTATTCTCTGAAGAAAAAATATGGTTAATAAATCTAAAAGAATAAATCCGCCTTTTTGGCAACACGATTTTTTTGTTCTGAAACGACTTTATGGATTATTAAAGATTATTGCGAATTATATTCCCCCTAATTCAATTATCATTGACTATGGTTGTGGCAATGCTCCTTATGAAAATCTATTCAACATAAGACCTAATCGTTACCTTAAAGTTGACATCGGCAAAAACAAGATTGCCGATATTCATATTAAAGAGGATATGCCCTTGCCGCTGAAAAATAATTTTGCCGATGTTATTCTGTCTACTCAGGTTCTGGAACATGTCAATAATGTAGATCTATATTTGAGAGAGTGTCAGCGTATTCTTAAAAAAAAGGGATCGTTAATTCTTTCCACTCATGGTCTCTGGCCGTTCCATCCTTCCCCCGGCGACTTCCAGCGTTTTACCGCTCCCGGTTTAAAATTATTAATTAAAAAATATGATTTCCGGACTTTAAAATTCTTTCCCATCCTGGGACCATTTGCCAGTGTCACGGAATATACTCTTTTACTTCTGGCCAATCGGCTTGCCGGTAAAAATATTTTAGGAAGATTAATCTTAGCCGTGTTTTCGCTAGTTGGTAATCTTATAATTTTTATTGAGGATAAATTCTGGCCTGTATCAAAAAATTCCGATGCCTCCCTGTATTTAATATGGGCAGAAAAAAAATAATAATACTGATAATTCTTATTATCAGCTTTCTCTTAAGACTGGTTAATCTCAACCAGAGCTTTTGGCTGGACGAGGCGGCTCAAATGATCGAATCTGTCCGGCCTTTAAAGGAGCAGTTTGATTTAGCCGCCGACTTCCATCCTCCTTTATATCATATCTTGCTTTATTTCTGGCTGAAGTTAGGCACAAGCGAAATTTTTGCCCGTCTGCCTCAGGTATTAATGGGAACTTTTTCCGTTTTTCTGCTTTATAAAATAGCCGGATTATTAAAATATAAATCAGAAGCTTTCGTGGCCGCTTTATTATTGGCGGTGTCTCCCTACCATATATATTACTCCCAGGAAGTCAGACCTTATATGCTGTTTACCGCTCTTTCCCTAATATCTTCCTATTTATTTCTTAAACAGGAAATTTTGTTTTTTACCTTAATTAATATTCTTCTGTTATATACCAATTATTTTGCCTTTTTTCTTTTGTTAGGCCAGTTATTTGTTGCGAAAATATTTTTCCCCAATTTCTTTTTCAAGGTCCTCAAATCTCAGATCATAGCCGTACTTTTTTTTCTTCCCTGGCTGCCGAATTTGTTCAGACAGCTCCAGGTCGGCTTCTCCGGGGCTTTAACCGGCTGGACCGACGTTGTTTCCGAAAAGGTAGTTAAAGTTGTGCCATTAACCCTGGCCAAATTCATTATCGGTAAAGCCTCATTTGATAATAACTTGCTATATGCTCTCATCCTTTTCCCGTCGGTTTTGTCTTTTGCGATAAGCTGTTGGTCTGTGCGAAAAATAAAAAATGGCAGGATATTACTGGCTTATTTTCTCACACCCTTCTTAATCATTTTTTTTATATCTGTCTTTTTTCCTTTGGTAGCACCTCAAAGGCTGATTTTTTTGTTGCCCTTTTTTTATTTGATCATCGCTTCTAACAATGTTGTACCATTTAAAAAAATCTACCTACCTAAGATTGTCGTGGTATTATTAACCTCCCTCATGGGTCTTTCTCTGTATTACCTTAATCCGCGTTTTCAGAGGGAAAATTGGCGCCAGTCGGTCGAATGGATTAATAAGGTTAAAAAAGATGAGCCTTTGGTCGTTTTTGCATTTCCTGAACCATTTGCGCCGTTTATTTGGTATAACCGGGGTTACTTGAATGGAATAGGGGTTGCCAGAGATTTCCGCATAGAGAACAAAAACATACCGGAACTAACAAATCAATTTTCTGCTTATGATGAAATTTATTACTACAATTATCTTTCCGATCTTACCGATCCCGACAAAAAAGTATTGTCTGTTCTGTCTTCAGGCGGGTTCAGAAAAGTTCAGGTAAAGGATTTCCCCGGAGTAGGGTTTATTTATCGCTATGAGAAACAACCGTTTAATTAATCTTCTAAAAGGTTTGTTTTTTTGGCAGGGTTGGCATCCTGAAGTGGCCTTAAGATATTTGCCTGTTGTGTCCGAAATAAAAAAATTGGGCCGCCAGCCCCAAGTTTTGGATATCGGATCCGGAGGATTGGGGATCGCCCCCTATATCGGCTATAAAGTTACCGGTTGCGATATTAAGTTCCGTCCGCCCTTCCACCATCTTTTGGATAGAATTAAAGCCAGGGCGGAAAAACTTCCTTTTGCCGACCGTGTTTTTGATGTAGTAGTCTCCGTTGATACTTTGGAGCATTTAAACAAAAACAGCCGCCAAAAAGCCATTCAGGAAATGTTAAGGTTAGCCGAAAAGCTGGTCTGTCTGGCTGTTCCCTGCGGACAACCTGCCTATCTTCAGGATAAAATGTTAAGTAAATATTACCGTAAAAAATTTAAAAAAAAATATCAATTTTTTGAAGAACAGCTTAAACTGGGATTACCGGAAAAGGAAGAAATTGTTATGTTTATAGAAAAAGCTGCCGTAAGTTGGAACAAAAAAATAAAGATATCGATTTTAAACAACGAAAACTTAAAGTTAAGGGAATTTCTTATGAAAGGTTGGATGACTAAAAATATACTGCTAACTATATTCTTCCGCAAAATCATGTTAATTGCCTTACCTTTTATGATCAGAATGAATCAGCCGCCTGTCTATCGCCAAATTTTTATCATTAAAATTTTATGAAAATAGCCATCGACATTTCCCAAATAGCATATGAGGGAACAGGTGTTGCCAATTATATGCGTAATCTGGTAATTGCCTTAGTTAAAAATGATAAAAAAAACGATTACCTCTTCTTCGGCTATTCCTTAAGAAAAAAACATCTTATCGATAAATTTCTTACGGATATTAAATCCATTAATTCTCGCCTTGAAATTCGTTCATTTCCCCTTCCGCAATCGGCCGCTGATTTTATTTGGAATAGGAAGCATATCTTTCCCCTTGAGCTTTTACTGGGTTCTGTTGATATTTATCATTCATCCGATTGGATTCAGATACCCGCCAGGGCTAAAAAAATCACTACTGTTCACGATCTGGTTATCTATAAATATCCGGAGTACTCCGCTAAAAGAATAATTGAGACCCAAAAAAGACGTATGAATCGTGTTTCAGCGGAGTGTAAAATAATTTTGGCTGATTCGGTGAGTACCAGAAATGACTTGGTAGAAGTTTTACATCTTCCTCAAAATTCAATAAAAGTCGTTTATCCTGGGGTCCACGAAATATTTAAAAAATTTTCCCGAAATTCTGTTTCTAAAATATTGTCCAAATATCGGATCCGTCGCCCCTATTTTCTTTTTATAGGGGCAAATGATCCGCGTAAAAACCTCAAAAGGGTAGTGGCTGCTTTCAAAAAATTAAAATACTCAGTTCAATTGGTAATCATTGGTTTGTCAGAAAAAATAGCATCCCGGTCAAATATAAAAGTCATCAATAATATAGTCGGTTCTGATTTGCCTGCGTTATATTCCGGCGCTTCAATCTTCATTTATCCCTCACTTTATGAAGGTTTCGGATTGCCGGTTATAGAAGCAATGAAATGTGGCTGTCCGGTAATTACCAGTAATCGGGGATCTTTAAAAGAGGTATCCGGAAATAGTGCTTATATAGTAGACCCTGAATCTGAAGAGGCTATTATCAATGCACTGGTTAAAGTTTGGACTGATAATATATTAAGAAAAAAGTTAATAAAGAAAGGCTATCAGAATGCCAATCGCTTCAATTGGAGCACCTCTGCCAAAAAAATCATTCAAATCTATGAAGAGCTTTATGAAAAATAAATCTCAACAGTTTATCGCTATTGATGCCAATGAAGCCAATATCGCTCACCGGGTCGGAATCGGCCGCTATTCTTTCGAGATTCTTTGGGGAATTTATAGAATTAATATTCTCAACAAAGATAAAATTCATTTTCAAATCTATCTTAAGTACAAGCCCTTATCCGACCTGCCCCCCTCCGCGCCTTATTGGCAGTATATTGTCATAAAACCTTCTTTTCTCTGGAGCCAGTTTGCTTTACCTTTTCATTTGAAAAGGACTGCCGATAAACCCTTACTGCTTTTTTCGATTTCTCATTATGCTCCCTTACTAACCAATGTTAAAAGAATTATCTTAGTCTTAGATTTGTCCTACCTTTATTATCCGGAACTTTTTAAAAAAGGCGACCTGTTTAAGCTGAAATATTGGACACATTTTTCCGTTCAAAAAGCCGAAATGATAATCACCATAAGCCAGTTTTCTAAAGGCGAATTAGTCAAGCATTACGGAATTGATCCCGAAAAAATTATTGTTGCCTATCCGGGTATAGACCGGCAGGTTTTTACTCCGTCCGCCAAAAGGAAGGTTAATAATAATATTCTATTCGTCGGTACACTTCAGCCGCGAAAAAATATCACCGGTTTAATCAAGGCTTTCTCCATTCTTGCCAGAAAAAGAGATCTAAAATTAACTATCGTCGGTAAAAAGGGCTGGCTTTACCGGGATATTTTTGCTTTAGTTAAAAGACTGGCTCTGGAAAAAAAAGTAATTTTCACGGATTTTATCAAGGACAGCAAACTGGTTTCACTCTATCGTCAGTCTCTTTGTTTTGTCTTGCCCTCATTTTATGAAGGATTCGGTATTCCGGTTATTGAAGCTATGAGTTGCGGTTGTCCTGTACTTGTGGCCAAAACATCTTCTCTTCCTGAAATTGTAGGTCCGGCCGGTCTATTTTTTGACCCGAAAAATATCAGACAACTGGCTAATTTATTAGAAAAAGTCTGTTTCGATAGACAATTAAGAACCGGTCTAGTCAATAAAGGCCTCGAACGTGCCAAATACTTCAATTGGGAAAAATCTGCCGAAATAATCTATACTACTATTGTTAATACTGCCCGAATATAGCTATAATGACAATTTTTGTCGATCGGATGGGTCACCCTTTAACCCTTAGAGAAGCTTTTCAAAAAATAGTAAATCGCCTTCAGGCTATTTTTTTGGATTTTAAACTGATGTTGTTAAGATGGGTTGGTCACATTCCCAGTCACTACTTCAGGCTTTTATTTTACAGACTATCAGGTATAAATATCGGCCGCGGATCAGTAATTCATCTGTGGTGTAATTTTTTTGATCCACATGGAATAACTATCGGTCAGGATACCATTATCGGTGATCATGCTTTTCTTGACGGACGAAAGCCGTTGACAATTGGAGATCATGTGGATATTGCTTCTCAAGTTTTGATATACAATTCCCAGCATGACATTCATAGTCAGGATTTTCGGGCTGCCACTTCTCCGGTAAAAATAGAAGATTATGTTTTTATCGGTCCCAGAGCTATTATTCTTCCTGGAACAACCATCGGCAGGGGAGCAGTAGTGGCTGCGGGAGCTGTTGTCACCAAAGATGTGCCCGCCTTTGCCATAGTTGCCGGAATTCCGGCTAAAATAATTGGCGTCAGAAAAATCAAAAACCCCCATTACCGCCTTGGCAGGGCTAGATTATTCCAGTAAAAAATTATGGCTTATCCTGATCTTTTGGAAGTCGTCGTCATTAATTATAATACCGCCTTCCTCCTCAAGAACTGTCTCAATTCACTTTATTCCGCTATAAAAAATGAGGGATTGACTTACCATACCAAAGTTACCGTTGTTGATAACGATTCTAAAGATCAAAGCGTTGCTACTATTAAAAAATATTTCCCTCAAGTTAATCTCTTTATAAATAAAAAAAATCTCGGTTTTGCTAAGGCTAATAATTTAGCCATTAAAAAATCTAAAGCCGAATTTATTTTTCTCTTAAATAGCGATACCCTGATTGGTACTAATGTTCTGTCAGGACTTATTAACCAGATGAAAAGTGATTCTCGGATAGCCGTTGTCGGCCCCAAATTGCTTAATCCTGACCAAAGTCTGCAACAGTCGGCGGGTTTTACTCCTTATTTGTCAAAGATTTTTTTCTGGATGTTCTTTTTGGATGATTTGCCCTTTTTATCCAAATTAATTAAGCCTTATCATGCCCGACACGCTTTTTTTTATAGGCAAATGCAGGAGGTGGATTGGGTGTCCGGAGCTGCTCTTCTGTTTCGGCGGAAAATTGCTGATCTGTCAGGCCTTCTCGATGAAAATATTTTTATGTATGGTGAGGAGGTTGAATGGTGTTTCCGCATCCGGCGGGCAAATTTTTTAATTTATTATTATCCGCAAGCTGAAGTTATCCATTTCAAAGGCGGTTCGGCAGAATCCCCCGGTACTGCCATTGTTGAGGAATTTAAATCAGTTATCTACTTTTATCAAAAACATTTTCCCCGCTTGCTCAGTCCGGTCAGGCTTTTATTAAAAACCGGCGCTTTGCTGCGCTTAATTCTTTTTGGTATAATCGGTAGGTTTCCCGTGCTTAAATTATATGCACAAGCTATTAAGGTGGTTGGATGACCACCTTTTACCCGTATTCGCCGGTTTTATTTTAGTCTTTATCCCTTTATATCCCAAACTGCCACTAATGGACGTTTTGCCAGGCTATAATGTCCGTATCAGGCTGGAAGATATTATTGTTTCGCTCTGCCTGGCAATCTTCGTTATTAATCTCTTCAGGAAAAAGATTACCCTTTCATCCAATCCCTTATTGCGTCCCATCGCTATCTATCTGCTGATCGGTTTTATGTCTCTATTGTCAGCCATCTTTATTATCAAAACGATACCTTTGGAAACCATCCATATTCAGAAAGCCTTATTGCATCTTTTCCGCCGTTTAGAATACTTTTCTTTGTTTTTTATTTTCTATTCCAGTATCAGGAGTTTAAAACAAATTAAAGCTTACCTTTTGCTTTTAATTATCACTGTAGTTTTAGTCTCTCTGTACGGTTTCGGACAGAAATATCTTTATTGGCCGGCCTATTCTACTATGAACCGGGAATTTGCCAAAGGCTGGCAACTTTATCTGACAGAACATGCCAGGGTTTTATCAACCTTCGGCGGACATTACGATCTGGCAGCCTTTATCATGATGTCGGAAGTTATTCTCTGGAGTTTATTCTTCGCTATCAGAAAAATCTACCTTAAAATTCTAATCTTTCTGGTAATTGCTATGGCCTTCTGGACACTAATTCTGACAGCCTCCCGCACTTCCTTCATTGCTTATATTTTCGGATTGCTCTTTATGTTCTTTTTCTGGGCTTATGAAAAAGGAATATTCTGGTCAACCTCCCGTTTTTTGCTGGTTAGTTTCTTGTCAATCATCGTCATGTTGTCATTCGGAGATTTGTCTGAACGCTTTACCAAGTTTTTTAAAATTGATCAACGATTGACAGGAATTAAAATGCTACTTACCTCGCCTATCGGTAATCCTCCCAAAGATAGGGCTTACTTTCTGGAAAATAATCCTGATATTTTAGATAGAATTACCTCCAAAAGCGATCAGCCTCCTAAGTTAGCCAGACCCTCCGACGTTTATCAGGATCTACCCTTAATGATTACTAAAGAAGGAACTCTTGCTGCCGTACCCAGAACCTATTCCCAAACCGCTTTCAGGTATGATTTGTCAACCGCCATTAGATTAGATGCGCTCTGGCCGCAGGCTATTAATGGATTTATGAAAAATCCGCTCTTGGGTAGCGGTTATTCAACACTCAATAAAAAAAATCTCATGGATTTTACAGAGGCTGAATCGACAGATAATGATTTTTTAAGAGCCCTGGGAGAAACCGGCCTTTTAGGTTTTATTGCCTTTTACGGCACTCTTTTCTTCATTCTCTATTATCTTTGGAGAAATCTGGCCATAATAAAGGATCCTCTTATCTTTAGCTTTATTGCCGGTTTTGCTGGGTTGCTTTTTGGACTTTTAGTCAACGCCGTCTATATCGATGTTTTTGAATCTTCCAAAGTTGCCTTTACTTTCTGGGCGCTTACCGGAATCTCTCTTTCAACTGTCAAAATCTTAAAAGATAAATATCAGGCAGAAATCCCTAAACCGCATCTTGCTGATATTGGCAAAACCTTAAAATTAATTAAATCCCGCTCTCTGTCTTTTATAAAAGGCGATTTTTTTTATCTCCTGCTTATAATAATTTTGGCCTATTTTCTAAGAACTTATAAAATCAACACTCCTTTGGCAGATTGGCATTCCTGGCGTCAGTCAGACACCGCGAGCGTTACGAGAAATTATGTTAAACATGGAATAAATATCCTCTTTCCAACCTATGATGATCTTTCTAACGTCGCTTCCGGTCGTGACAATCCCCGTGGATTAAGATTTGTTGAATTTCCTCTTTATAACTTGGCTCATTTTTTTATTGATCAGGTTTTGATTGGATACAATCTGGAAATGAAAGGCAGGTTAACCTCCGTCTTAGCCTCTCTAGGATCGCTGATTTTCCTCTTTTTGCTAGTCAGAAAGTATTGCGGTCGTCTCGCCGCCGCTCTTACCGCCTTCTTTTTTGCCGTTTTGCCGTTTAATATTTTCTTTAGCCGGGTAATTTTACCGGAACCTTTCCTGGTTTTTACCACTAGCGGCATGATTTATTTCTTTGACCGTTGGCAGGGCGAAAGGGGAGTTAAAAAAATATTATTATTTTTAATTTCCTTTGTTTTTACCCTCAGCGCTCTTCTTGTCAAACCCTACGCTGTTTTTCTCTTTTTGCCTCTTATTTATCTTTGGTTCCGGCACCGTCCGCTTAATTTCATATCTTTTATTAAACTTGGAGTTTTTTTTCTCCTCGCTATCCTTCCCTTACTTTGGTGGCGCTGGTGGGCCAGTCATTATCCTGAAGGAACCCCGGCTAATCTCTGGCTATTAAACGGTGACGGTATACGATTTAAAGGAGCTTTTTTCTTTTGGCTGTTTGCAGACAGATTAGGCAGATTAATTCTCGGTTTTTACGGACTTCCCCTCTTAATTTCGGGCATCTTAGCCAAAAAAGATAAAGAAGGCTTACTTTTTCATATCTGGGGTTTATCTTTGCTTTTATATGTCACAATTTTTGCAACCGGTAACGTCCGGCACGACTATTATCAGGTTTTAACCATTCCCATTATTTCCATCTATTTGGCTAAAGGGGTTATTTTTCTTGAGTTTTTAGCCCAAAAATTCACCGGCCGGCTAAAAACTTACTCGCTGGTACTGATATTAATCATCTTCATGGAAATGTTCGGCTGGTATTATATCCGTGATTTTTATAACATCAACCATCCGGAAATAGTTGTTGCCGGCCAAGCGGTTGAATTGATGACTCCTGCCAAAGCTTTGGTTATTGCCCCTTATAACGGTGATACCGCCTTTTTATACCAAACCAGGCGTGCCGGTTGGCCCATAATGGAAAAAACTGTTGAAGAAATGATTAATATGAGCGCTCATTATTATGTTTCAGTTAACTTTGATGATCTGACTAAAGAATTATATGCCCGGGCCACGGATGCAGATTTGTCCAGGAGGAAATATAAATTAATTAAGGCCAGTGATAAATTTGTTTTGATTCAACTCGTTCCCGACAGTCTACTTCCTAGATAATATGAAAATACTCATGCTAACTCCCTACCTTCCTTATCCTCTTTGGTCCGGAGGTCAAATTAGAACTTTTAATTTATTGAAAAATCTGTCCCAAAAACATCAGATTACCCTCTTTTCCTTTATCAGGGAAGAAAAAGAATTACATTACCTGACAATACTTAAAGAGTATTGTGATGAAGTTAAGGTTTTTTTTAAAAGACCACCCTGGTCATTAACCAGCCTTATATTATCGGGCATAACCTACTATCCTTTGGTAGTCTGTCTTTATTTAAACCGTGAGCTTAAAGATAATTTAAAAGAGGTCATTTCCCGTAAACATTTCGACCTGATACACGCCGAAACCTTTTATGTCATGCCTAACATACCTGCCGGAAATATCCCTATTATTTTAGCCGAACAGACCATCGAGTATTTAGTTTACCGTCATTATACCCAAAAGGTAGCCAATCTTGCCAAAAAATTGCTCATGAATTGGGATGTCGCCAAAATTTATTTTTGGGAAAAACGATTTTGGAAAAAAGCCAGACGCGTTATTGCCATGAGCCAATCGGATAAAGAGCTGATGATGGAAAGAGTCACGGACCTAAAAGTTGATTTAGTACCCAACGGAGTGGATACCGAATTTTTTTCATTTAGAGAAAAACCCAGAACCGGTCAGGTCAAAACTATTCTTTTTGTCGGTAATTTTAAATGGCTGCAAAATCGGGAAGCAGTCACCTTTCTGGTGGAGAAAGTCTGGCCTCAGATAAGGCAGGAATTAGGCCAAAAAGTCCGCTTATGGATAGTTGGAAAACATCTTCCGCCAAACATAGTCAGTTCTGCCAAAGACCAAATAACTTTATCCGATGATATCAACGATATAAGACTTGCTTATCGAAAATCTGATGTATTACTGGCCCCTATTTACGGTCCCGGCGGAACTCGTTATAAAATCTTGGAGTCGATGGCTACCGGGGTTCCTGTGGTTACAACCACTACAGGTATCGAAGGTTTGGATGCTCAGAATTTTCGGGATGCGGTCATTGCTGATGATGCTCAAAATTTAGCCGCCCTAACTGTTAAGGTTTTGACCGACAAAAATCTTTATCACAATTTGGCTGAAAATGGCCGAACTTTAGTGGAAAATAAATTCAGTTGGAAAACGATTGCCCAAAAGTTAGATTCGATTTATCAAAAAGCCGTTTAAATGAAGCCCATATTTTCCGTCATCATTGTCAGTTTCAATTCCAAAAAATTTCTTGACCAGTGTCTGGCCAGTTTATTAAATACGGCACTTGATAATAATAAGCTGGAAATAATTGTTATTGATAATGCCTCAACTGACGGTACTTATAAATTTCTTCAAAAAAAATACCCTACTGTACATTTTCAACTTAATAGCCAAAATCTCGGTTTCGCCAAAGCGAACAATTTGGGAATTAAAAATGCCCGCGGTAAATATATTTTATTATTAAATCCTGATACGTTAGTGCCGGAAGACTGTTTGCCGGAAATGGCGGACTTTATGGAAAAAAATAAAAATGCCGCAATAGCCACCTGTAGAGTCGAAATGGCAGACGGGACTTTGGACGATGCGTGTCACCGCGGATTTCCTTCTCCCTGGAATGCTTTTTGTCATTTTACTTATCTGGCTAATATATTTCCCAGTAGCCTCATTTTTAACGGTTATCATTTAGGCTATCGGAATTTAAATAAAATCCACCAAATTGACAGTTGTGCGGGTGCCTTTATGCTGGTTAGAAAGTCAGTCGGGGATAGGCTCAATTGGTTGGATGAAGATTATTTTTGGTACGGAGAAGATCTGGACTTCTGCTTCAGGGCAAAACAGGCTAGTTTTAAGGTATTTTTTGTTCCCTTTGTCAAAATGATCCATTATAAAGGCATAAGTTCCGGTATTAAAAAACACAGTCTGCATTTTTCAACTGCAGATAAGAAAACCAAAATCGCCTCCACCAGAGCCAGATTTGAGGTGATGCGTCTTTTTTACCGCAAGCATTATCGGCATGGGCGGCAAAGTTGGTTGTCTCCTTTAATTTTCGCCATGATCGCCATTTTAGAAAATTTATCACTTTTAAAATTAAAATTAAATGAAAATTAAACGATTAGGTTTTGATGCCAGATTAATAGGGGAGACCGGAGTAGGACGTTATATCAAGAATCTGCTGTTGTGTTTGTCATTAATAGACCCTGTTAATCTTTATTTTATTTTTCTCAAAAGTAATGATCTTCCTAAATTTAATTTCAGAAATCCCAATTTTCATAAAATTGCTCTTGACGTCAAATGGCACACTCTTGGGGAGCAACTTTTGTTACCTTTTATTTTACAAAAGTACAAATTGGATCTGGTTCATTTCCCCTATTTTAACGTTCCGGTATTTTACCCGGGAAAGTATCTTGTCACCGTTCATGATTTGATAATTGATCATACCAGGACCGGCCGGGCAACGACTTTACCATTTCCTATTTATTTGGCCAAAAGATTATTTTATAAGCTTATTTTAATTAAAGCCTTAAAAAGAGCAGTAAAAATATTGGCAATTTCTAAGTCTACAAAAAAAGAGATCATCAGTCATTATCAAATCCCGGAAGACAAAATTTTGGTAACTTATGATGCCCTTGATTCTGATTTTCTTCGTCTTGCCCAAAAACTAGTTCCAAAAAAATACTACCCGTTTGACTATCTGCTTTATGTAGGTAATGCCTATCCCCATAAGAATCTTGAAAAATTAATAATGGTTATGAATGATCCGCAAATTAAGCAACGGGTTAAATTGGTTTTAGCAGGTACGGACTGGTTTTTTTATCCCCGCTTAAAAAAAATGGTTGATCAACTGAAATTAAAAAAAAGCGTCTATTTTTTTGGAAATGCTTCGGACAAACAGCTGATTGACTTATATTTTCATGCCCGGGCTCTGATTATTCCCTCATTAATGGAAGGTTTTGGGCTGCCCAATCTGGAAGCAGTCTGTTTAGGAATTCTGCCCTTAGTTTCGGACATCAAGGTCTTTCGGGAGATCTGGGGGAACAGTTTGCTGTATTTTAATCCGCACGATCAGGATGATATTAAAAGAATTATCATCTCCGCACTTAACCTTCCTAAACAGAAAATCAAAAAGTTGGTCGCGAAGGCCCAAACACGTATTGATCGGTTTTCTTGGCAAAAGACAGCCAAAGACACTCTCCTACAATATCAAAAGATATAATGATAAAATAGACATTTATGATTAAAAAAATACCCGTATCCTATTACATTGATCCCGGCACCGGTAGTTTTTTATTTCAGATTCTGGCGGCTTTTATTTTAACCGTTATCGTCACGGGAAGACGCACTTTTCAATTTTTTCGTACTCTGATTAAAAAGGTCTTATCCCTAAAAAAAAACGGTCATGACAAAATTAGTTAACCACCCGGCCTCCTTCAGGGATGAGAGCGGCTATATTTATCATTATGGGAAAGATATTTTCCGTTCTGTAAATAAGGTTTATCGGGAAGATTACGATTTTTTGCTCTCTTCCGGTCTTTATGATCAATTGGTTAGTCAAAAATTACTGATTGCCCATCGGGAGATAGATCCTGCAGACGTTAAACCATTAAATTCTGAGGTTTATAAAATAATTAAACCGCGTCCTTTGCCCTTCATATCTTACCCGTATGAGTGGTGCTATAGTCAAATTTGGGAAGCAGCCAAACTTACACTTCTGATTGAAAAAACCTCTTTAAAATACCGGATGACCTTAAAAGACGCTTCTTCCTATAACGTTCAATTTTGGGGAACACAACCCGTTTTTATCGATACTTTATCTTTTATTCGTCTTAAAAAAAATTCACCCTGGGTGGCCTATCGTCAATTCTGCCAGCATTTTCTTTCTCCGCTTGTTTTAATGAAATATAGGGATTTCAGGTTGGGAAAATTAAGTCAATTGTTTCTTGATGGAGTTGATTTGGATCTGGCGGTTAAAATGCTTCCGCTAAAAAGTTATTTCAATTTCCATCTCTTTCTTCATCTGTTTCTTCATTCTTTAGGTCAGAAATATCTTTCCAAAAGACCATCTGCTATATCTGCAAAAAAAATTACGGGTCTTGGCCTGGAAAATTTAATAGAAAGTATGAGGTGTGCGGTAAACTCATTATCTATAAAAAAAGAAAAAAGTTTTTGGTCAGGTTATTACGAGGACAATAATTATTCCGCCTCTGCTTTTAAAAATAAAATCGCCGTGGTCATCTCCTTAATCAGGAATTTAAAGCCTAAATGGCTGATTGATCTGGGATCCAATACCGGACTATTCAGCCGGTTGACTAGCCGCTATTCACAATATGTTATCTCCATCGATAACGATCCGCACTCTGTTGAAGAAAATTTTCTGAGGGCCAAAAAAGAAAAAATTAATAACCTCATGCCCTTATTAGCCGATATAATCAATCCCAGTCCCTCAATTGGTTGGCGGAATTTTGAAAGACAAAAGCTGTTAGACAGGTTGCCGGTTGATACTACGCTGGTTTTGGCTCTTATTCACCATCTCTATTTTTCTTATAACCTATCCTTCCCGATGATGGCGGATTTTTTCGCTGCTTGCTCTAGGAATCTGATTATAGAATATATCCCCATCACAGACGGTCAGGTCCAACAATTAATTAACCTCAGGACAGGACAATTCAGCAATTATTCGGAAGATAAGTTTGTAGAATCCTTCAGTCGTTATTTTGTGATTAAAAAAAATTTTCCTCTTAAAGGCAGCCTTAGGTCAATTTATTTATTAAGGAAAAAATGATGTCCTCTCCTCTTATTCATCTGCTTATTTTTAGCCTTTATCCGGTTATTTCTCTTTATGCATCAAACATCTACCAGGTTTCTTATATTGACGTAGTCTTTCCTCTATTAATGGTCTTTATATCCACTAACCTCTTTACGTTTATACTTTTCTTTTTCACCAGAAATTTCCGCTTTTCTGCTTTGATAACCTCCACTTTTATTTTATCGGTCTTTCTTTACGGACCTTTAAATAAACTGGTAGGCGATCTGCCTATACTTTATCATCTTAATAATAGTTTGCTTTTATCGGCAATCTTAGTTTTCTTCTTTTTTTTATATCTGATTTTTTTCCTTACCAAAAAAATTAATCATCTGGAGAAAATAAACCGTTTTTACAATATTTTGGCTATTTTTTTATTTATTTTTCCTTTGCTGTCTTTCAGCGATTATTTTGTTGCTGATCTTTCTATTAAACCTGTTCAAGTTAGCAGTTCTCAAATAGCTATTGACTAT
>MFJM01000023.1:0-38824 GCA_001779205.1 Candidatus Gottesmanbacteria bacterium RIFCSPHIGHO2_02_FULL_39_14 | reverse complement strand
TTCTCGATCGCTATGCCGCATCCGATACTCTTTTAAATATTTATCAGTATGACAATTCCCCTTTTTTACAGTACTTACAGGATAAAGGCTTCCAAATAATAAATGGCAGTTGGGCTAATTATTATTCTTCAGCTCATTCCATCGCCTCATCTCTTAATTTGAATTATTTAAACGAATTAATAAAAAATAATGATGCAGAAAGTAAGGATTGGATGCCTATCGTTGACCTGATTCAAAACCAGCAATTAGCTCGCATATTAAAAAAATTCGGTTATCGCTATTATCATTTCGGATCCTGGTGGTGGCCGACCAGTAAAAACAGGTTGGCTGATATAACTGTCAATTTAGGTTATATCTCTGAGTTTTCGGCAGTTTTAATTAATAATACTGTTTTCCTTCCTCTAGCCAGAGAATTTAAACTGCCTCTTATAGATACCAGATATGCACAATGGAGAAGAATTCGTTATCAGTTAGATAAACTTCCAAAAGTGGCAGAAGATAAAGAGCCTACTTTTGTTTTTGCTCATTTAATAATTCCTCACGAGCCTTTTGTTTTTAACGCTGAGGGAGGATTTTTGACAGACGATAAGGATAAATTGCTGGATAATAACCGGAAATATTTGGATCAACTCGTCTTTTTGAATTCCAGGTTGTCAATTCTCGTCAACGCCATCCTGGAAAAAACACCCAATTCAGTAATTATTCTTCAGGCTGATGAAGGGCCTTATCCGAATAGATATGAAAACGATAAAAATAACTTTGATTGGGAAAAAGCGGAAAAGTCGGAAATTGATACCAAGATGTCTATCTTCAATGCCGTTTATTTTCCTGATAGAGACTACTTATTGCTTAATAAAATTAGTTCTCCGGTTAACTCCTTCAGGTTGATCATTAATAAGTTTTTGAAACAAAATATCCCCTTATTGGAAGAACGCTATTATTTAGGCAACATGACCTATCCTTATAAGATTTTGGAAATAAAAAAGGATAAATAATAAAACAATGAATCAAAAAAAGGCGGCTGATTATACCAGTTTAAAAGTTGCTTTAGTCTACGATCGCGTGGTTAAATTCGGCGGTGCGGAAAGAATCCTGCTTGCCTTAAAAGAAATTTGGCCTTCCTCTCCTCTCTATACTGCTATCTATGATCAAAAAAGCGCTAAGTGGGCTTACCATTTTCAGATTGAAGATTCATTTATAAGATTTCTTCCCGCTTCATTCCGTTTGCAGGAAATTTTACCACTTATTACTCCTTATATCTTTGAAAAATTTTCCTTTGACGATTTCGATATTGTCATAAGTATTACCTCTCAGGATGCCAAATGTATTATTACCAAACCGGATACACTTCATATTTGTTATAATTTAACGCCAACCCGATATTTATGGAGTGGCTTTAAAGAATATTACCGACAACCTTCATTCGGACTATTAAATCCGTTAGTCCGCTATGGTATGAAAATGGTTTTTCCCAGCATGAGGCGCTGGGATATTATTTCTTCACGAAGACCTGATTACTATTTAGCCATTTCCCAAACGGTAAAAAAAAGGATTACCCACTATTATCATCGAAAAAGTGAAGTAATATACCCTCCTGTTGATACCGATGCTTTCGTCTTGCCTAAGTCTCCCCCTCTCTTAAATTATTTTTTGATTGTTTCAAGGTTAGTTTCCTATAAACGGTTAGATTATGCTGTGTCCGCTTTTAAATATTTGCCATTCCGGTTGAAAATCATCGGTTCAGGTATTGATGAGGCAAGACTTAAGAAAATTGCGCCAAAAAATGTTGAATTTATCGAAGGAAGTTTGACAGATCAGAAATTGTGTTGGTATTATCAAAATTGCCTGGCTCTTATTTTTCCTGGTATGGAAGATTTCGGTTTAACGCCTCTTGAAGTGCAATCTTGTGGCCGACCGGTAATCGCTTTGAAGGAAGGTGGTGCAACTGAAAGTATAATAGATAAAGCGACTGGTTTATTCTACTATAATAAAAATGAAAAGGCTTTAATTAAAGCCATAAAAGCTTTCTTGAAAAATCGTTTTGATCCAAAAATCTGTAGGAATAATTCACTTCGCTTTTCTAAGAAGATATTTATTCGGAAAATGAAACAAAAAATTTACCAATATTATTTGGATTATCAATTATTATGAAAGCCATTGTTTTTGCCGGTGGTGTCGGAACCAGACTATGGCCGCTTTCCCGAAGAAGTTCACCAAAACAATTTGAGGCGGTTATCGATGACAAGTCGACACTCCAATTATCTATAGAGAGACTTTTACCGGATTTTGACTGGAAAGATATCTATTTATCAACTAATTATAAATATCTATCCGCGGTCCAGAAACAATTACCTTTTCTTCCACAGGAAAACATTATTGTCGAACCTGAAACTAGAGATGTTGGTCCTGCCGTTGCCTTAATTACTTCGATTTTTGTCAAAAAATATCCCCGGGAACCGATCGTTATACTCTGGAGTGATCATCTGATTAAAAACATGGGGGTTTTCAAAAAAATCCTCAAGGTTTGTCGTTCAGTTATTTCTAAAAAACCCCAGCAAATGATTTTTATTAGCCAAAAACCCCGATTTGCCAGTCAAAATTTAGGCTGGATCAAGTTTGGCAAAATTGCCACAACAATCGATAATATACCTTTTTATACTTTTTCTTCATTTTTCTACCGGCCTGATTTAAAGGAAGCGGAAAGCTATTTTCAAAGTGGACGATATGCCTGGAATACTGGTTATTTTGTCACCACTCCGCTTTTCCTTTGGACGCTCTTTAAAAAATTTCAGCCGGAAATTTTCCGCCATATGGTCGATTTAAAAAAAGCAGTCAGTAATAATTTTAAGAGCGTTTTAGATAAAATTTATCCGCAGATGCCTAAAATTTCTTTTGATAATGCTATTCTAGAGAAAATAAACCCAGCTATGGCTTACGTTATCCCGGCTGATTTAGGCTGGAGTGATATAGGTGCTTGGGAAGCCTTAAAAGAAGCGCTGCAAACCTCACGGAATAATAATGTCGTTCGAGGAAAAGTGGTAGTCACTGATTGTCTGGATTCCCTGGTTTATAATTATACGGATCAGTTAGTAGTTACCATTGATCTTAACGGTTATTTAGTAGTCAATACTCATGATGTTGTTTTAGTCTGTCATAAGAATTCAGTTCCTAAAATAAAAAAATTAGTGGAGAGATTAGGTGAATCGGAAAATCAACACTTAGTCTGATTGCCGCAAAATATGGAAATTATTCGGGGAGAACTATATGATAGCTTTGCCAAAAGAATAATCGATATTGTTCTGTCCGCCGTTTTATTGGTTTTATTTACGCCGCTTTGTCTCATTTTAGCAATTTTAATTAAAATTGATCAATTCGGTCCAGTTTTTGCAGACACTCCTGAACGAGTAGGTAAGGATGGTCGGTTGTTTAAAATGTATAAATTTCGCTCAATGATCGTCAATGCCCATATGTTATTAAGGCATGATCCCAAATTTTCAACTCTTTATGCAAAATACAAAAGAAATAGTTATAAATTAAAGAAAGATCCCCGGGTGACTTTTCTTGGTAAATTTATGCGAAAGCATTCATTGGATGAAATGCCGCAACTTCTTAATGTTCTCAAAGGAGATATGAGTCTGGTAGGTCCCAGGGCTTATTATCCGGATGAACTCGAAAATCAGCAAAGAAAATATCCCACTACCAAAACCTTAGTCAGAAGAGTTCTCTCAATCAAACCGGGAATAACCGGTTATTGGCAGGTTTCTGGCCGGTCGGAAGTCAATTTTGATAAACGGATTGCTATGGATGCTGATTATGTTCGCAAACGATCCTTGTGGTATGATATTAAAATTCTTTTAAAAACACCCCTGGCCATGATTACAGGCAAGGGAGCAGTTTAAGATGGCTAATTCCGTTCTGGGATTTACTAAAATAAATTTCACTGATAATATTCCCGCTGCGGCAAAACAAAAAAAAAGCTTATTCCTCACTCTAGGATTGATAGTAGGACTAATACTGGGTTTGGTTTTGGCAATTTATTTTCCCGTAAGGGAGCTTTTAAAGGATGTCCAACGTGTCAGAATTAGCGCTAACGCCGTCTATACCTCCGGTAAAAATCAGGATTTGGAGGGTGTCAATAATAATCTTAATCAATTAAAAAAAGATTTAAATGAATTGGACAATTCGGCAGAGAGACTGAATTGGATTTCATTTTTTCCCCTTATCGGCCCATACCAGAGAGACTCTCGTCATTTGATCTCGGCTGCCATTTACTCGGTTCAAGCTCTGGAGGAATCTGTTAATACAATCATTCCTTATGCCGATTTATTAGGCCTTAAAGGTCAATCAAAATTTGTTGCCGGTACAGTTGATGAAAGAATAAAAACAGCTATCGAGACAATCGATAAAGTTATTCCTAATATTGATAAAATTGCCGCCAAACTTACCCTCGCTCAAAAAGAAATTGAAGTAGTTGATTTCAACCGCTATCCCCAAAAAATAGGTAACAGGGAAATAAGAGACAGATTGGTCAAAGGTAAAGAACTGTTCAGCCAAACAGCAGATCTTTTCGTTGAGGCTCAGCCCTTTTTGAAAAAACTGCCCCAAATTTTAGGCGTGAGGGAAAGTCAAAGATATCTGATTATCTTTCAGAATGATGCCGAACTCCGAGCAACAGGCGGATTTATGACGGCTTTTGCCATTTTCAAAGTTGATAAAGGCAAATTAACCGTAGAAAGGTCTGATGATATTTATAAACTCGACGAAGCCAAAAAAAGACAATTTCCGGCTCCCGAGAAAATATTGACTTACCATAAGGATGTTAAAAACTATCAGTTAAGAGACAGTAATCTATCACCGGATTTTGTGGTATCTATGAATGCCTTCGAAAAGCTTTTGTCCGATTCTGATGTTGACTTAGGTCAATATAATGGAATTATTGCTCTCGATACTCATGTTCTGGTTGAAACAGTTAAGATTCTTGGAGAATTTAGTATTGCCGGACGAAGTTTCGGGGGGGAATTGGATGCTCGTTGTGATTGTCCCAAAGTCATCTATGAACTGGAAGATTATGCCACCCGTCCGGTAGCCTATCTTCGTGAAGACCGAAAGGGCATTATTGGAACACTCCTCTATCAGATTATGCAAAGGGCTCTGGGTGTTTCGCCTTCACAATATTGGGGAAAGCTGTTTCAGATGTTTCTTAGCGAGGCCCAACAAAAACACATTCTTTTCTATTTTAAGGACGAAGAGGCTCAAAAGGGAATAGAATCTTTGAATTTCGCCGGGAGAATAAAAGAATTTGAGGGTGATTATCTTCATGTTAATAATGTAAACTTCGCAGGCGCAAAGTCCAATCTTTTTGTGGAAAATATTGCCAAACTGGAAATTAATCGGGAAGGGGGAGAGATTATTAACTCTCTTTCCCTGACCTACAAGAATCCGGCACCTGCCTCCAACTGCAATCTGGAAGCAGGTCAGTTATGTCTTAACGGAATACTCCGCAATTGGTTGAGAATTTACGTTCCCTTGGGAAGTACCCTGATTGAATTTACTGGGTCGGAACAACCTACACTTTCCTATGAAGAAACAGGGAAAACCGTTTTCGAAGGATTTTTAACAATTAAACCTCAAGGATCAGCTGAAGTAAAAGTAAAATATAAATTGCCAAAAAAATTAATTAGTCAGAAACCATATACTTTATTAATCCAAAAACAGCCTGGTACCGATAAGGATGAATTTGAAGTTAATTTTAATAAGTTTCATGATAAATTCATCCTCGAAACCGATAAGACATTAATCATCCCATGATCAGATCTTACAAGATTGAATGCCTGGTTGTCAGGAAAAATAAAATAGGTGAGACAGATAATCGTTTAACCGTCTTATCAAAAGATCAGGGCCTTATGATTGTCTTAGCCCGGGGTATAAGAAAAATTAACAGTCGTCGATCTCCCCACTTGGATCTGTTAAACCATGTAAAATTGTATTTAGCCAAAGGTAAAACTTTCGATATTGTTACAGATGTCGAACCGCTAAATCATTTTTCTGAACTAAAAACACACCTTTCGCGGATTGCTTGCGCTTATAAAATGATTGAATTAATCAATAAACTTCTTCCTGAAAAGGAAGAGCAATCTCTTATTTTTAATCGTCTGCTTTCCGATTTGCACATATTAAATAGTGCTTTCACTGTCGATGAGATAAAATTAACTGAGGATTTTGCTAATTTTCTCTTGATGGAGTTGGGATTTCTTCCGCGGGATAAAAAATTGGTTGGTAGAGTCTTGGATACGGTTTTGGAAGAAGTTTGTGAGAGAAAAATTCAGAGCAATGTTTTATTATCAAAATTACTATAGGGTCATTTCGAACAAAGTGAGAAATCTAGGTCCGAATGAAATCGGACCGTAAAATAAAAATATTACGCTTCGCTAGATCTCTCGCATACGCTCGAGATGACAAAAAAATGGATTTGATGGATAAAATTATCAGTCTTGCCAAAAGAAGGGGATTCATTTATCCCGGTAGTGAGATATATGGAGGACTGTCTGGTTTTTGGGATTATGGTCCTTTAGGGATTGAATTGAAAAAAAATATTAAAAGGCAGTGGTGGAAAAATATGGTTTACGATCGGCCTGACGTTGTCGGTATTGATGCGGCTATAATTATGAATCCCGCAGTTTGGCGTTCGTCAGGCCACTTGGATGCTTTTACAGACCCCCTTATTGAATGCAAGATTTGTCATCAAAGAATAAGAGCAGATTACGTTGATTTAAAAAAAGAACATGAGAAAATTCATCAAGGTAAAAAAATTGATTGGACAGAACCTAAATCTTTTAATTTGCTGACCGAAGTTTTATTGGGAACGACTGAGCCCAAACTTAAAGCATATCTTCGTGGGGAGATAACACAAGGTGTTTTTGTAAATTTTCAAAATGTAGTTAATTCTACCAGAATAAAAATTCCCTTCGGCATTGCTCAAATAGGCAAAGCGTTCAGAAATGAAATTACTCCAGGTAACTTTAGTTTTAGAAGCAGAGAATTTGAACAGATGGAGCTTGAGTATTTTGTTAAACCTAACGAAAAAGAAGCAGAAAAACTGTTTGAATTCTGGAAAAAGAAAAGGATGATGTGGTATGTAAAGCTTGGTATTAAAGCCCAACACTTACGTCTTCGAGATCATAAGGCGGATGAACGGGCACATTACGCGCGTTTTGCCACAGATATAGAATATAATTCTCCTTTTGGTTGGAAAGAGTTTGAAGGAATTCATCACCGAGGTGATTGGGATTTGGGAAGACATAAATTAACATATAAAGATTCCCAAACTAATGAAGAATATACTCCATTTGTTTTGGAAACATCGGGAGGGGTTGATAGAGCAGCATTATTTTTTCTCATCGACGCTTATCATGAAGAAAATGACAGGGTTATTTTAAAACTTAATCCGATCCTTGCTCCTTTTAAAGCAGCTGTCTTTCCTTTACTGGCCAATAAGAAAGAGTTAGTGGATATTGCCAGGGAAATTTATCAATCTCTATCCAAAAATTATTATGTTGCATGGGATTCTCGGGGGAATATAGGCAAACGCTATTATTCTCAGGATGAGATCGGTACGCCTTTTTGTCTCACTGTGGATTATGATACACTTTCAGACAATACAGTGACGGTGAGATTTCGTGATACTACCAAACAGGAAAGAGTAAAAAAAGAAAACTTAATTGAATTTTTCACTAAACAATTACACCAAACATCTATATGAAAAAAATTATTATACCAGCAGGTTTATTTTTCCTAATTCTGATTGCTTCAATTCTATTTTTAAGTCGTTTTAAAAATAATAAACAGGAGGTTCCTGTTTCCCCAACACCTACCAGAGTTCTACCTACCATATCGGATGATATTAAGGTTGAATTAACTCCGCAAAATAATAATCGTGCCGTAGTTTTGCGAGTATCTGGTATTCCGGCAGATGTAGAATCAATTGAATATGAATTGACCTACCTTACTGGTAATAATTTACCTAGAGGGGTGCTGGGTAAAATTATTCTAAGTGGTCAGAAAGATGTGGAAAGGAATGACATTGTTCTTGGGACGTGCTCTAGTGGTAAATGTGTTTATGATTCAGCAGTTGAAAGTATTGATTTATCCCTTAAATTTAATGCCAAGAGCGGGGTTTCTGTTTACTGGAATACCTACAAGTTGTAAAATAAACTATAATATAAAAAGATGATTTATTTACATCTCTCCTCAAGTTCAATTGAAGCCATTGCCACAAAAAAAGGATTATTAGCAAAGGACGAAAAAATCTCGGCCGTTTCACGCAAAGTTCTTTCGGAAAAACCCCCCCATCAAGATTTACTTGAAAATGATCAATTAGCAACTACCATTAAAGAACTCTTAAAAAGCGCCTATCCTGCAGAAATAAAAGACAACCAAGTCAGTACAGTTTTACCGGATAACCAGGTTATTATCAAAAGATTTTCTTTATCAGGTAAAAAAAATACCACTGATGAAGTTATCGAAAAAGCCAAAGAATTCCTTCCCCTGGATATCACTCTATATGAAAATTTTTATAAAGAAATTAACGTCGAAGATAATAAAGAGATTGTTTTTACCGCTATTCCACTCTCTTTAGTCTTAGCTTATTCCAGAGCTTTAAAAAATGCTTCGTTGAAGTTAACCTTTCTATCGTCTAATGCTTTTTCCATTTATGCTCTGATTAAGCCTCTTATCGGCAACAACGAAAAAGTTATTTATCTTGATATTAATCAATTTTTAAATCTGGTGATTTTTGATGAAAATGGTCCGTTGGATACCATGGAAAAAAAGGCTACCCCAAAAAATATTAATGCTGAAATTAAAACTTTAATCAAGAAATTACATGAAAAAAATAATCTAACTGCCAATAAACTTATCATTGCCGGGGAAAAATCACTGGAATTGTCAGCAACTGATCTTTCAGAAGAGTCCTCTATAACTGTCTATAAAATGGGTACTCTTCTGGAAGAATTATTGTCTGGGCAAAAAATCACTTTCGATACGGGCGGGGTTCCTCTGATGTATTTTGATAAGGTTTTGGGTCTTATTAACCTGGCAAAAATGTCTGATGTACCCAATTTCGCAGTTGACTTGAAAAATATAAAAGTGGAAGAACTTCCCGCCCCCCCAACCACCATAAATACCTCGTTCCCTCCTGAGCCTGCGCCTTCTCCTGTTAAGATGGAAGTTGAAGAGGTACCTTCCCCAGAGCCTGCTACCTCCAACGAATCAATGCTGGGTCAGACAATAGTTGAATACCGCAAAAGTGGTTTGTCGGCTTTCTTTGCTAACCGGTTAGTCTTAACTGGTCTATTTGCAGCGATCTTCCTCATAATTGTCGGCAGTTATCTTTTAATTGGCCAAAGCCGACAATTCCGTTTGCCGTTTTTATCTGTACCTAGCCCGACACCGACTGTTATTCCCACTCCCTCCGTTACTCCTTCACCCACTATCGATCCTAATCAAAAGAGAAGTGATGTTAAATTACAAGTCTTAAATGGAACGGATAAAACCGGTTTTGCCAAATCCAGTGCCGAAAAGCTTGAAGATTTAGGCTACCGGGAAGTTACCATTGGCAATGCCGATCGTGATGACTACAGTAAGACGGTTATCAGGGTAAAAGAAGTAGGCAGAAAATATCTTCCTTTGGTAATTAGTGATTTGGCTAAAGATTTTGACACCTCGACTATTGAAACTCTTGCTGATGATTCCCAATACGATTTTGTCATCATCCTCGGCCAAAAGTAATCTTACTGATTAATCCCTTCCTTTCAGTTCCCTCTTGACAAAATGTTGATGCCCGTTGCATTATGGTATTAAATGGTGATAAATGGTGAAGATTGTAGATACCTATGCTTTTAGGCTCGTTTGAACCAAATTTAATGGAAGGTGGCCGGTTGGCTTTGCCTAAAAAAATCAGGGAGGAACTGGCCGGCCCTCGGGTAGTTCTAACTATCGGCTTTGAAGAATGTATTTTTGGCTTCACAGAAAAAACTTGGGAGACAGTTACTTTACCCGAGCTTTCGCGGCCGCTATTTTCAGATAAACAGGGACGGGATTTAAGAAGAAAAATGTGTTCTGAAGCAATTCTAATAGAGTTAGACAGTCAGGGAAGATTTATTATTCCCGAACCTATGTCGGAATTTGCCGGGATTAATCAAAAGGTAATCATTATCGGTGCCGGCGATCATTTTGAAATTTGGAGTAAAGATAAATGGGAGGAGTACCGGGCAGAGATTTCCTAGCTAAAATTAATCTGCCTATGATTTTAGATAATTATCATCGTCCGGTACTCCTTCCCCAAGTTATAGAACTTTTAAAAATTAAAAAAGGCGGATCATATATTGATGCCACCGTAGGTTTTGGCGGCTATGCTTTGGAAATAATCAAAAGAAAAGGTTATGTTCTCGGGATAGATAAGGATGAATTTCCTTTAAGGATTCTTAAGGAAAGAAAAATTGCTAATTTGGATCTATACCATGGAAATTACGCCGATCTGACGGTGATTGCCGCCAAAAAGGGTATAAGCTGCGTTGACGGTATTATATTTGATTTTGGGCTGTCTTCATATCAGATAGAACAGTCAAATCGGGGTTTTTCTTTTCAAAAGAATGAGCCTCTTGATATGAGGTTTGACCAACGATCTGCACTGAAGGCGGTTGATATTGTCAATAAATACCAAGCGGAGGAACTTTATGAAATTTTTACAAAATATTCTGAAGAACTCTATTCTCGGTCAATTGCTGAGGCTATTGTTCGCACCCGTACCTTAAAAGGAGATATAAAGACTAGCGAAAAATTAAGAGAAACAATTCTGGCTGGGATTAAAAACGTCAAAGGTGTTAATAAAAATTCGGTTTTAGCCAGGATTTTTCAGGCCATCCGGATTAAAGTTAATTCGGATTTAATAAATATTGAGAAAGGATTGCCTCAGGCGGCCTCTCTTTTAAGAGAGTGTGGACGATTGACTGTCATAAGTTATCATTCGCTGGAAGACAGATTGGTTAAAAAATTTATGAAACAGACAGCCAGGAACAAAGAATTATTAATCATCACCAGGTCACCTGTTATACCCGATTATCAGGAAATTAGGGAAAATTCCTCAAGCCGTTCCGCCAAATTAAGGGTAGCAGAAAAATTATGATTGCAGGTTTAAGGTTTAAAACTATTATAACCGTATTTATCAGCTGTTTATTTATTATACTGAAGGTATCGATTGTTAATTTCGATTCAACTTCCGGACGCGAATTCGAAAATTTAACATCTATGCTTAAAAAATTACAATACGAAAACGCTCTTCTTTCACAAAAAGTAGCCTCTGCTTCTTCAATATTGACCATCACCCAAAAAGCTAAACTGCTGGGATTTAATCAACAAAAAACGCTTATTTCTCTTTACGGTCCTCAATCATTGGCGGCTGCCGAAAACGGGCTTCATTGACTGAGAAAATGGAGAAAAGATTATTTTTGGTCTTTTTTCTTTTTATAATCATTGCGGGTATTATTGTCTACCGTTTATTTTATTGGCAGATCGTCAAAAGTGAATCTCTTAAAGGATTAAGCCAATCACAATTGGACCGCTCCCTCGAAATCAAAGCTAAACGGGGCGGTATTTACACTTCCGATGGCAGCTCCTTAGTCATTAATATGCCTGCCTTCCTGGTTTTTGCCGAACCTCAAAATATTAAAAATAGAGAGGATGCTATTGGAAAACTTTCTGCAAACTTAAATATAGATGAAGCTTCGATATCAGCCAAATTAAATAATAATCGAAGCAAATGGATCCCGATTGCCGATAAAGTTGACACCGGTCCGGTTGAAAAATTGAAAAATTTAAATCTGCCGGGCATAGGTTTTGTGGATGATAGCAAAAGATTTTACCCTGAAGCTTCCATGGCAGCACATCTTCTTGGTTTTGTCGGAAAAGACCATAATGGTAAAGATCAGGGATATTTTGGGCTTGAAGGATATTATAACGACCAATTAAAAGGCAGATCTGGTATTCTTAAGGAGGAGAAAGATGCTTTGGGTAGGCTGATTTTATCCGGATCCCGCCAGGTTTTACCCTCAGAGGACGGTCGCGACTTATATTTACATTTAGACAAAACTGTCCAATTCACTATCGAAGAAAAGCTAACCGAAGGTATTCAAAAATACGGAGCTTCACGGGGAACAGTTATTGTAATGAATCCGTATTCCGGTGCTATACTGGGAATGGCTTCTCTTCCTTCTTATGATCCTTCTACACGTCAGCAATATTCCGAAGAAAGCTACAAAAATCCGGCCATCGCTTTATCGTATGAACCTGGTTCAACTTTCAAAACACTGATTATGGCCGCTGCTATCGATCAAGACAGTGTTTCTCCGACCGATGAATTCCTGGAGTCAGGACCCGTTGAAGTTGGCAATTACACTATCAAAACTTGGAATAACCAGTATCATGGGCTCATCAAGATACCTGAAATTATCCAATTCTCATCTAATGTCGGGATGGTATTCATTATGGAAAAACTAGGTCAGGCTAATCTTATTTCTTATTTAGAAAGGTTAAAATTAGGAGAATTGACCGGGATCGACTTACAGGATGAACAGACTCCACATATGAGGGATGTTAATAAATGGTACCCCATAGATTATGCCACCGCTTCCTTTGGTCAGGGAATAGCCATTACACCGCTGCAAATGATACGCGTCTCAGCCGCTATCGCCAATGGAGGGAAATTGGTTACCCCTTATCTTGTCGATCGGCTGGAAGATCGTCAGGGAAAAGTTATTAAGATAAAACCTCATATCGTTTCCGCCGTTTTTAAAAAAGAAACTGCTGGGATTGTGACTGAAATGATGGTAAATGCCGTTGAAAAAGGGGAAACTAAATTTTTAAAGCCCGTCGGAATTCGCATAGCGGGTAAAACCGGTACCGCTCAAATTCCCATTGCCGGACATTATGACACGGAAAAGACCATAGCTTCATTTATAGGCTTCTTCCCGGCTGATAATCCTAGAATAATTATGCTAGTCACCTTAACTGAACCTACTTCATCACCCTGGGGTTCGGAAACAGCCGCTCCCTTATTTTTTAATATAGCAAAAGAACTCATATCCTACTATAATATCCCGGCCATTTTTTAATCTTCCACTTTCGTCTGATATAATTAACCTTCAAGAATAATGCAGTATCTAAAAAATATCTATCATTTTCTTTCTGCCTTATTTTCTTCTTATTGGTATGGTTTTCCGGCCAAGAAAATGACCGTCATCGGAATTACCGGTACTGATGGAAAAACAACCACCACCCACCTTGTTTATCACATCCTTAAAACAGCCAATTTGCCGGTTTCATTCATCTCTACCGTTGAAGCCAACCTGCAAGGAAAACATCTGGATACTGGATTTCATGTAACTACCCCTTCACCATATAAATTGCAAAGACTTATTTATCAGGCACAAAAAGCAGCTAGTCTTTATCTTGTATTGGAAGTTACTTCTCATGCTTTGGATCAGTATCGCGTCTCTGGAATTCATATTGATATTGCCGTTATAACCAATATTTCACATGAACATTTGGACTATCATAAAAACATGAAAAACTATCTCTCCGCTAAAGCCAAAATATTAAAAGGTGCCAAATATGCAATTCTTAACTCAGACGATGAAAATTTTTCCTATTTAAAAAAAAAGGTTACAGGCAATATATTAACCTTTTCTCTAAAAAAGAAACCTTTCTCTAAAACATTTGACATCCCGTTAAATCCCCATTTGTTGGGCAACTACAATAAATACAATATTTTAGCTGCTGTAACAGTAGCCAAAATTCTTAAAATTGGTGATCAATATATTCAAAAGGCCATCCGAACATTTCCTGGGGTTCCTGGCAGATTGGAAGAAATAAAAACAAAAAAGCATTTCCGAATCTATATTGATTTTGCCCATAAAATCAATGCTTTAAAACAAGTTCTTATCACAGTCCGTCAATTTACACCGAAACGGGTTATCGCTGTTTTTGGCGCCGCTGGTTTAAGAGATTATTTAAAAAGACCGATCATGGGTAAAACTGCGGGAGAATTTGCCGATATTACCGTGCTTACCGCTGAAGATCCACGGACCGAAGATGTCAGATCAATAATTAACCAAATTGCTCAAGGTCTCTTAAGTAAAAAAGTCATCGAAATGAACAAATCTGATGCTAAATTACACTTCCATAATGGTAGAAAATATTTCTTCAGAATTCCCGACCGGCAGGAAGCTATAAATTTTGCCATTAGACGGTTGGCAAAGCCCGGAGATACTGTTATCTGCTGCGGCAAAGGCCATGAAAAATCAATGTGTTACGGTAAAGATGAATATCCTTGGGATGAAAAACAGGCTGTTTTAAAAGCTCTATATGGTTCAGTCAACTCTTCTTAGTAAAGAAAAATCAATTGATCATTACTTTTTAAATCGTTATGAAAGTAGGTCTGGTAATTTTCTTAAGTTAATTGGTAAAAGCATTTCTTGCGGACAAATGCATCAAAATAAAATCGGAATCGTCGGAAAAAGTATTTTTCACCGTAACTCTGATGGATTAATTTCCTCCAAAAAGTGTATTTTAACCATTAGAACAGCTGATTGCTTACCGATTTTTATTTATGCTCCTGATAAAAAAGTAATTTTAGCACTCCATGCTGGCTGGAAGAGTTTATTTGCCGGTTTAATAACTAACGCTTTTCAAGAACTTTCTTTGTACGGGGTTGACAGTATAAATGTCAAAGTAGGCATTGGACCTCATATCGGTGTTTGTTGTTATCAAGTGGATAAATCATTAATAAAGAAATTTATGAATATTATCGCCCCGGACCAGCCTTTTTTTCAAGAAAAAGAAAATAATTATTATTTGAACCTGTCTCTGGTAGCAATATTTCAGCTTAAAAATAAAGGAGTTCTTCAACATAGCATTGACGATGTTAATATTTGTACTAATTGTTCTGACGATTATTATTCGTATCGACGGGATCATACCGACCAAAGAAATTATAATTTATTGATGATCAAATAACTATGATGAAAAAAACTCCCCCCAAAGCTCATCTGGTAGGTATCAAAGGAGTTGCTATGACTGCCCTGGCTGTTTATCTTAAAGAAAAAGGTTACCTGGTTACTGGCTCGGATGTTGAAGAAAAATTCTCAACCGATCCCATACTTGACCAAATTGGAATTAGAGTTTTGCATGGTTTTGCCCCGCAACATATAAATAAGGACATTAATTTGGTTGTAGTAACCGGGGCTCATGGTGGCGCTACTAATCCGGAAGCACTTCAGGCTAAAAAAATGCAAATTCCGACATTTATGCATGGTCGTTATTTAGGTATGCTAATGAATGATAAATTCGGTATTGCCGTATCCGGCTGTCATGGCAAAACATCCACCGCTTCAATGATTGCTCTTATATTAAAAGAGGCAGGTTACGATCCGTCATATTCCATCGGTACTGCTTTTATAAACAATATTGGACCGGCTGGCCACTATGGTCAGGGGAAATTTTTCATCGCCGAAGCAGATGAATACATGACTTGCCCGTTAACCGATAGAACGCCTCGCTTCCTTTGGTTAAACCCCAAAATTGCCGTCATCACTAATATCGAATTTGATCATCCTGATAGTTTCAGTGATTTGGCAGAAGTTAAAAAGGCTTATTTGGATTTTTCCCAAAAATTGGATTATCGGGGAACGTTAATAGTATGTCTTGACAATCCTGTTGTAGCTGACATGATTGATAAATTTAAATCTTCCAGAGTCATTACCTACGGATTTTCTCCTACCTCTGATTATCGGATTGAAAAATATTTCCAGTCAGGTAAAACATCGTTTGTCGCCATAGAGAGTAAAAACATCCGTCTTGGTGAATTAATAATTAATGTTGCCGGCAGGCATAATCTTCTCAATGCCTTGGCGGCTTCAATTATTGCCCAAGAGGTTGGTTTGCCCTGGAATAAAATAAGGGAATATTTAAAAAAATATACGGGTTGTAATCGACGTTTTGAACTGATTGGACAAAAAAATAATATTTTGCTTTATGATGATTATGCTCACCATCCCAGTGAAATAAAGGCCACTCTTTCAGCCTTTAAAGACTGGTATCCCGATTATCGGTTGACTGTTATTTTCCAACCCCATACCTTTTCCAGAACTAAAATACTTCTTGAGGAATTTGTTTCTTCATTTATTAAGGCTGATGATGTCTTGATAGCTGATATTTTTCCCTCGGCCAGGGAAAAATTTGATAAATCGATTAATTCTTTGGATGTAGTAGCCGGGATTAACCGTCTTAGAAATAATGCCTATTACGTAAAAAACCAGATAACAGCTTTGAAACTTTTAAAAAATAAATTAACAGCACAAAATATTATCGTCACCATGGGAGCCGGTAATTTGAATAAATGGCATCCCTCCATACTTAATTTATTGAAAGAACAATGAATTCACCTTATCAGGAAATAATCAGTAGATTAGGAGTAAATAGGGTACTGATAAATGAAATTTTAAAAAAATATACCAGTATTAAGATTGGCGGTCCCTCCGATCTTTTTTTTAAGGCCGGAAATTCTAAGGATTTAGTCAATGCCCTCACCATAGCGGAAAAATTCAAAGTTAATTATTTTGTTTTAGGCGGTGGTACAAATATAATTTTTCCCGATAAGGGATTCCGTGGACTGGTTATAAAAAATGAATCGGCAGATATCTGTTTTAAAGGATTAACCGGCAGGCGTTTTACAAAATCCAAAACCAATTCGTATGTAGATAAAGTCTATTTGGAAGTCGATAGTGGAGTGTCTATTAATAGACTCGTTAGAAACACCGTTGAACAGGGACTGTCCGGTTTGGAGTATTTCCTCGGCCAACCTGGGACGGTTGGCGGGGCTATCTGGATTAATGCTCATAACCTGAAACAGGGTAAATTTTTCGGAGATACCCTTGTCAGTGCCCGGATATATCGTCCTCAAAAAGGTATCATCGAAGTTCCCAGAGGTTATTTCCGCTTCAATTATGACCGTTCTGTTATTCAAAAAACAAAAGATATTGTTTTAACCGTTACCATATCATTACTAAAAAATAATAAAGATAAACTTTGGACAATTGCCAAACAAGCTCTTGACTATAGGCAAAAAACTCAACCCTCGGGAAGTTTAACCGCCGGTTGTCTCTTTCGTAATATAGAAAAAAGTCAGGCCATAAGATTAACAACTCCCAATTACACCTGTTCTGCAGGTTTCCTTTTGGAGGCTGTGGGGCTTAAAGGAAAAACTATTGGTAATATTATGTTTTCAGATAAGCATGCCAATTTTCTTATCAATAAAGGTGAAGCTAAATTCTCAGATGTGTTAAAATTAATAGATCTGGCCAGAAATAAAATCAGAAAAAAATTTTCCGTAAATCTGGAACTGGAGGTAGTTTTAGTAGATGAAATCTGAATTTTATATTATATATGGATAAATTAATTATTCAGGGAGGCAGAAAAATCAGGGGAGAAATTACGGTCTCCGGTGCCAAAAATGTGGCCATGAAGGTAATTTTAGCCGGGCTTTTGTCCGATAAAAATATTCATGTCCAAAATATCCCCTTAATTACCTCTGTTACCGGAACGGCTGATCTGGTTAAATTTTTGGGAGTTAAAGTCCGTTTTTACTCAAATCATACAATGAATATCCGCGGTGATGGTTTACATAAATATAGCCTGCCTTTGGATATGGGAGGACTCTATCGCACTGCCACCATGGTGTTAGGACCCCTATTGCAACGTTTCGGTAAGGCGAAGGTTCCTAATCCGGGCGGTTGTCGTTTGGGGCAAAGACCGGTAGATTGGCATATTGAAGGATTAAAGAAAATGGGAGCTAAGATAAAATATGCGGATGGTTTTTTTGAGGCTTCATGTCATAAATTAAAGGGAACAAGATTCAGATTTCCTAAAAATACCCATACCGGTACGGAAACACTTCTTCTGTCTGCCGTTAAAGCCGAGGGAGAGACTGTTTTAGAAAATGCCTCGTTGGAACCGGAAGTTGATGATTTAATAAACATACTCTGTCTGATGGGTGCTAAGATCAAAAGACTTAAAGGAAGATCAATAGTGATAAATGGAGTAAAAAAACTTTCTGGTTGCGACTATAAGATAATGCCCGATAGGAATGAGGTAGTCACTTTTGCCATTGGCGCCCTAGCCTCAGGCGGTCAGATTCTTATTTCAGGTGCGCAAAGTACTAATTTATCCGTTTTTTTAAAAAGTCTGGATAAAATCGGTGTTCATTATCAGATTATCGATTCTGAACGAATCTTATTTAAAAGCGTTAACCGTCTTAATCCTTCCCGTATAGTCACCAAACCTCATCCCGGTTTTATGACTGATTGGCAGGCTCCTTGGGCTTTACTAATGACGCAGGTTGAAGGTCTTTCCATTATCCATGAAACCATCTTTGAAGACAGATTTAATTATGTTAATCAGCTGAGGAAAATGGGTGCTAAAATTGATCATTATCATCCTCATGTAAACAATCCGCACTCTTTTTACAATTTTAACTGGAATGGTAATCACCATTCTGCTCAGGCTGTTAAAATTAGCGGTCGTACTCATCTCCATGAGGCTGTTTTAGAGGTAGCTGATCTTAGGGCTGGAGCTACACTAGTTTTAGCCGCCTCAATCGCTGAAGGAACAAGCATCATTTATGGTATTAATCATCTGGACAGGGGTTATGAAAATATTGAACATCGCCTTGGCAGTCTTGGCGTTTTTATTAAACGTATGTCAGATTAATTAATATGTCAGAATTAAAAGCGATTCTCTTAGCAGCAGGCGATTCCGGAAGGCTATGGCCAATTGAAGATAAATTATTTATTAATTTTTTCAACTCAACGCTTATTCAGCATTCTCTAAACCAGTTGATTAAAATCGGAATAAAAAACTTCTATCTGGTCGCCAGTTACAGAAATGTTGCTCTCTGTAACAGATTAAAGGCAGATAATTCCCAACAAAATATTCAGGTTGTCATACAGAAAAATAAATTAGGCATGGCAGGAGCAATTCTTTCTGTCAAAGAAGAAGTGGATAATCAGCCAATTCTGATTGTTGGCCCCTCGGATGTTTTCGAGGATTACTTATTACAGCAATTCATGACCGTTTACCGTCAAAAACCTGACGGAATTATGGTGGGAAAAAATCTTAAATCGTACGCTCCCTTAGGCTATCTGACTGCAGACCATGATATTGTCACCGGGATAGTTGAAAAGCCTCCCCCCGCCAAACTCAAGTCTAATATAGCATCACTTGTATTTGATTACTTTCGCAACAGTCGATCGCTTATTGAGGCAATTGAGAAATGTGCTACTAAAGATGATGATCTTTATGAAAAAGCTAAAGATAAGCTGATTTCTGCCGGCCAGATATTTAAATTACTATCTTATAACGGTTATTGGGGTTATCTAAAATATCCCTGGCATGTTTTGGATATAACTTCATATTTTCTTTCCCGGATTAAATCTAAAATAAAAAAAGTAAAAATCGATAAATCTGTCAAAATAGAAGGAGAAGTCTATCTTGAAGATAATGTCACCATCTTGGAGAATGTTAAGTTAGTCGGTCCGGTATATCTCGGCAGTGGGACGCTCATTGGACAGAATTCTCTTATTCGGGAATCGATGATAGGTCAAAATTGTATTGTGGGTTTTAATTGTGAAATAGCCAGAAGTTTTGTAGGTAATAATTGCTGGTTTCATGGAAATTATGTTGGCGATTCAGTCATCTTGGATAATTGCGCCTTCGGTTCAGGTGCAGTTGTGGCTAATTACCGTCTGGACGGCCAGACTGTTAATTCGGTCATTGAAGGTAAGAAAATTAACACCGGCCGCACAAAATTAGGCGTTGTTGTAGGTAGTGAGTCACGGATAGGCATTAATACCTCTTTAATGCCTGGTATCAAGATCGGCCGTCATTCCTATGTTGGCAGCGGAATGGTTGTAAGTCAGGACCTGCCGGATAATCAATTTATGGAATTAAAAAACGGTAAGGTTAATATCGTAAAAAATAGAATAAACAGCGGTCTAAATAACATTGAAGTGAACCGTTTAAAACTTAAATTTTAAATTTTCAAAGATCAAGAAATCTTGCTAAATCTGTTACCGTCAAGAAAAACTCTGTCGGATATGAAAAAAATCCCGTTTGTCATTCTCCATGGTTGGAATTTAAACAGTAAAAAATTTACCTCCCTTAGTAACTCTCTGTCTAAGATGGGCTATCGGGTGTATTGTCCTGACCTGCCGGGTTTTGGAAAATCAAATAAACCGGAAAAGTCGTTTAAACTGGATGATTATTTATTCTTTGTCGTTAATTTTTTAAAACAAAATAATATTAATAAAGCAAATTTTATTTGTCATTCATTCGGTGGTCGGATTGGGATAAAATTGGCCGTTATAAATCCTGAAAAAATAAATAAATTAATCCTGACAGGAGTTCCTGGTATTCCGCCTGTACCACGGGAAAAAGTTATTTTTTTTCTCCTGCTGGCAAAATTAGGAAAACTAATATTTAGTCTGCCCTTTCTATCCGTTTTCAAAAATATTTCCCAAAAAGTTCTCTATAAATTAGCCGGAGCTTCTGATTTTTATCATACGGATCAACATCTGAGGGAAACGTTCCAAAATGTGGTCAGCGAAAAACTTACTTTTCTGTTGGCAAAAATAACTGTTCCTACCTTTTTAATCTGGGGTAGGCAGGATTCGCTTGTACCCATTTCAATTGCTAAAAAAATGAAACGTCTCATTCCCAAAAGCTGTCTAATTATAGTCAATGGTGTTGGTCACGCTTTTGTTTACGAGAACACGGATATTTTTATCAAATATCTTAGACCTGTAATTAATAAATAATGATTAGTATTATCGCTTTTATTATTTTATTAGCTTTTATTGTTCGCTCCCTCAGGCAGGTGTTCTATCAGACTTATCTTTGGCAATTAAAAGAATATCGTTGGGACCGTTTTTGGTCTTTTTTAAAAACCCATCAAGGCCGGCAGTTAATATTCAATAAGCTCTCAATTTTTAAGTGGATTTTATTCATACTAATTTATATTTTTCCCATTTTCAATTCTCGCCTAAGAGGAGAAATTCCTTCATTTGCCGTAATTATTTATTCTTTTTATCTGTTTTGGTTCACCTGGATTTTAGAACTTGTTTTGTCAATCCGTGATTTGTATTTAAAGAAATGGCGTCTGCCCGTATTTACACCTAAATCAGTATTAATTATCATAGCGGTATTAAGTATTCAATTTTTCCCGCTAATTAATATTTATTGGGTGTCTGTGCTTCTTCTTGGTCCGCTGCTTGATAAAATATTAGCCCCTTCCGTTGTTTTATCGGTTACGTTTTTCAATCTTCCTTCCCACTTTTTCAGATTGATTATTTATAAACAAGCCCAATTTAAAATCCGCCGTCTTTCCCGACTCAAAGTTATTGCTATCACCGGCAGTTTTGGTAAAACCTCAACTAAAACATTTCTAGAAAAAATATTATCTGCCGAATATAAAGTTTCCGCCACCCCTGGCAGTTTTAATACCGACCTGTCCGTTGCCCGCCATATTAATCTAAATCTAAATGAAAATATAGATTTTTTTATAGTGGAGATGGGTGCTTATAGAAGGGGAGAAATCAATAAAATTTGTCAATTAGTTTCTCCTCACACTGGTATTATTACTGCTCTTGGCTCACAACATCTTGATTTATTCGGATCCCGGCAAAACCTTATTAAGGCTAAGTTTGAACTCATTGACAGTCTACCCTCAGGTGGATTGGCAATCATTAACAGCCCCGATCCGCTTTTAAAACCAATGATCGTTAAAGCAAAGAAACGGCTGGATAATATGCTGTTAATTAACAAATCAGAAATGACAAAAAATCGGCAGATAAATAAAACATTTCTTCAGTTTGATTTGAAATTAAATAACCGTCTTTTCCACTTTAAAGCTAACCTTATCGGTGAACAGAATATTGACAATCTTGTCCTGGCAATTTCTGCTGCTAATCTATTGGGTGTGTCAATGCCTGTTATCCAAAAAGAGGTTTCGACCATAACCCCGCCGGCTAAAACCATGCAAATAGTCAGAGATACTAAGAATCTTACCTTGATTGACGATACCTTTAACGTTAATTATGAAGGGATTTTGTCAGCGATTAATTATCTTAAGTTATATCATGGTCTGCGGGTAATTTTCTTAAATCCTCTGATAGAATTAGGTAATAAAAGCAGGGAGTTCCATCAAAATATTGGCAAAAAAGCCGGCGATATCTGCCATTTTCTGATTACGACTAATCTCAATAATTATCCTGATTTATTGTCCGGAATAAACCACTCGGAGAAAAGAATTGCCAAACTATTATTAGCAGATAATAAGACAGTCACAAGAATCCGCGAAGAATTAACCTATGATTCTGTTATACTTTTTGCCGGTAAAGAATCCTTCAAGTGGATTTCTTTTTTTATTAAAATATAATGTTCGATAGACCAATAGCCATATCTTTATCTCCCAATACTAAGCCTGATGATGTTCGACAAGCCGCTTCTAGCCTTTTAAACATTTATAATTGGCAAAAGGGTAGCTGGGAAAAAAAAGTCATCTCCTGGTTTAAGAAATATTTTCAGGTGAACCAGGTATATTTGTTTAATAGCGGCCGTTCGGCTCTATATTGTCTTCTTAAAAGCTTTAATATCGGACCGGGAATGGAAGTAATTATCCAGTCATTTACCTGTGTAGCTGTACCCGATCCTATTATTTGGGTTGGTGCTAAACCGGTCTATTCCGATATTGACAACAGTCTTAATATTGATCCTGCTCAATTAACACAATATATTACTGATAAAACGAAGGCAATTATTGTTCAACATACTTTCGGTATACCTGCCCAAATTCACATGATAAAAAAAATTACTCAAAAATATAATCTCATACTAATAGAAGACTGTGCACATTCTTTAGGAGCTACTCATCAGGGTAAAAGGATAGGTAGTTTCGGCGATGCTGCTTTTTTCAGTTTCGGGCGGGATAAGGTCATTTCCTCCGTTTTTGGTGGTGCTGCTTTTATCAGAAATAAATCTGAGAATTTAAAGAATCTATCAAACATTTATTCTAGTCTATCTTATCCTGATTATAAATGGATAGTAAAGCAAGTTATTCACCCTTTGGCTTTTTTTTTCATTCTGCCTTTATACAATTATTATCTGGGGAAATTTATACTTTATTGCTTTCAAAAAATTACCCTCCTTTCCAAGCCAATTGAACCTATAGAGTTAACAGGAGGTTTACCATCCTTCATACCTTACAAATTACCCAATGCATTAGCCCGTTTGGCTTATCATCAACTTAAGAAACTTTCTTTATTTAATGTCCGTCGTCAGGCAATTGCCCGTTTCTATTTTAGACAGTTAAAAGATATCAATAATATTTTCCTGCCTCCGGACAATAAAGAGGCTATTTATCTCAGATTCAATATTCTAGTCAAAAACCGGGATAAACTATATCGATTTTTTCGTCAATATCATATCCTTCTTGGATTATGGTATGCCAATGTAATCGATCCTGCCGGTGTAGAATTCGATAAAATAGCTTATACTAAAGGGTCGAGTGAATATGCAGAAAAAATGGCCAGTCTTTCTCTCAATTTACCTACTTATCCCTCTTTGACTGATAAAGACTCGGGGTATATCGTCGAATTAATTAGAAAATATGCGGATAAAAATAATAGACGATAAAAATCAATGGGAAAAATTTATCACCTCTCATTCACCGCAGAGTTTCTTTCAGTCATGGAATTGGGGTGAAACAATCAACCGGACAAGGGATAAAAAAGTTCTTTTTCTCAACCGTTACGGTCTTTTTAATGACAATAATGTTTTAATAGGCATATTTCAGCTTGTTAAAGTTAATGCCCGCCGTGGAATATTTTTACATATAAGACACGGTCCAATTTTATCTCAATGGGATAAGCCTGTCTTATACTTTCTAAAGAATTATTTAATTCAACTTTCCAAGATTGAAAAAGCTTCTTTTGTCCGTCTTAGCCCGTTAGTCCTGCCGCAAAATAATCTGGATCGGCTGTTTAATAAGATGGGATTTGTCAATTCTCCTATAGCCAGTTTAGATGGGGAGTATTGTTGGGTGCTTGATCTTGATAAAAGTGAAGATGACCTGCTAAAAAGCATGAGAAAAACAACCCGTTATTTGATTCGTTGGGCATTAAAAAATAATATTGTTATAAATACCAGTGCTGATCGGAAAGATCTAGACGAATTTCTGGATCTTTATCATTTGACCGCCAAGCGTCAACATTTCGCTAAACATCAGGGAATCAAGGAGGAATTTGAAATTTTCGGAAGCCAACATCAAGCGCTTATCTTTAAAGGTTATTATCAGAAAAAACTTCTGTCGGCGGCTATTATAATTTTTTATCAGAATCAGGCTATATATCATCATAGCGCCTCCCGTCAGCAGAAAATTCCAGTTAATTATCTTCTTCAATGGCAGGCAATTCGGCAAGCTAAAAAAAGACAGATGAAAATGTATAATTTTTGGGGAATTGCCCCTCCTTTCAGAAATAGACATCCCTGGAATAATTTAACTCTTTTTAAGAAAGGGTTTGGTGGTAGAATTATTGAATATTATCATTGCCGGGATTTGCCTGTTAATAAACTATCCTACCTTAAGACTTATACTGTAGAATATCTCAGAAAAATAATGAAAGGTTATTGAAATCTGATTTACCATCTTTTTTATTAGTTGTTCTATAATAATTAATATAATGCCAACAACTCATCAATATTTTCTTACCAGATTAAAACATTACCACCTGTCATTTAAAAATGCCCTTCGGGGCATCAATTGGGCTCTTTCTACGCAACAGAATTTCAAAATACATCTCTCGATATCTGCCTTAGTCCTTCTGTTCGCCTTTCTTTTGGAGATTTCCCGCTTGGAAATGTTACTTCTGATTATTTGTATAGTTTTTGGTTTGGGAGCCGAAATGATCAATACTGCTGTTGAAGCTATGACTGATTTAATTACCAATGAATGGAAAAAAGAGGCCAAAATTGCCAAAGATATATCAGCCGGTATGGTTTTGGTTATGGCCATCGGAACCGTAATCATTGGCTTATCTATCTTTTTGCCTAAGTTAATCACTCTCTATTTTAATATTCTATAATATGGGATTTGTTTTAGCGGTTTTAATTATTTCTTTTTTGGTGAATTCGTCAACAATCATACCCTTTATTAACCTTCTTTATAAACTCAAATTTAAAAGGCAGCCTCAGGTTACCATCGATGCTTTAAACCGTCCGACACCTATTTTTGATGCCTATCATAGCCAAAAAGCCGGAATTCCCATCGGTGGAGGATTTTTGCTGATTCTGACTACTACGTTACTCTTCCTTCTGACTTTTCCTGTTTTATATTTCTTTTGGATACCAATAACTTCAATATATGCCAATATTATCGTTGAAATCAAAATTCTGCTTTTTACTTTTATATCTTTCGGATTAATTGGACTTTATGATGATATAAAAAAGATATTTTTTGGCAAAAAAGAACATTTTTTCGGTCTGAAATTAAGGCATAAACTAATTTTGGAGATCATCATTTCACTCCTCATTTCTTTTTGGCTTTTTAATGAACTCAAGATATCGATCATTAACATCCCTTTTTTTGGAGTTTGGCAGGTAGGCGTGTTTTATGTAATTTTTTCAACTTTCGTCATAATTTCCTTCGCCAATGCCTTTAATATAACTGACGGTCTGGATGGTCTGGCTACGGGAGTTTTGCTGATCTGTCTGATTGCTTTTTGGGTAATTTCCAATTCCATTTTAGATACTCCATTAACGTTATTCATTGCTATTTGGCTCGGAGGATTAATCGCTTTTCTCTATTTCAATATCTATCCGGCCAGAATTTTTTTAGGGGATGTTGGGGCTTTGTCTTTCGGAGCAACATTAAGCGTTATCGGTCTCTTATTGGGGAAATCTTTTTCTCTAATAATTATTGGTGGTATTTTTGTATTGGAAATATTAACCTCGCTTATTCAATTGTTAAGTAAAAAATATACCGGGAAAAAAATTATGCGGGTAGCTCCATTGCATCTCTGGCTTCAGGAAAAAGGATGGCATGAATCAACTATCGTCTTCCGAGCCTGGCTGGCCACTTTAGTTTTAGCCATGATCGGTTTATGGCTGGCTTTTATAAGTTAATGAGAAAAAGAGAGTATCTAAAGTTTTTGCCTCAAGAAAAAAAAGTTGATTATTTACTTGTTCTGATGCCCTTATTATTAGCGGTTTTTGGCATCGTGATGATTTATGAAGCGTCCAACGTAGCTGCCTTTCAAGCTTTTTCAGATAAATACCATTTCGTCAAAGATCAAATTATTTGGGCAGTAGTAGGTTTTATCCTCTTGGGTATACTCTCTCGTATCCATTATCAGAAATATTACTTTCTCTCCGTACCTGTATTGCTTATTACCATTATTTCACTGATCGCTGTCCTTGCCCCGGGGATTGGTCTTAAATTCCAGGGAGCCAGACGCTGGATCGGTATCGGCCAATTTACATTTCAACCATCAGAACTTGCCAAAATTAGTCTTATATTGTATTTATCAGCCTGGTTATCAAATAAAGAGAAAGGAAGATTATTCTCCTTCGTCTTGCTATTGGGATTTGTTGTTGGTTTAGTAATTATTCAACCGGATTTGGGTACGGGGGTGATTTTAACAACGATATTTTTAGTGGTTTACTTTATATCTTCATCTCCCCTCTCTCATTTTATGATACTCATTCCAGGGGTAGTTTTAGCGATAATATTTTTGTCTATTATTTCCCCATATCGTTATCAAAGATTAATGACGTATTTTGATCCAAATAGTGATCCATTAGGTTCTTCGTATCATATAAGACAAATTTTAATTTCTTTAGGTTCGGGTGGTTTTTTTGGTTTAGGTTTAGGTGCCTCTCGTCAAAAATATCAGTTCTTGCCGGAAGCCACCACCGATTCCATTTTTGCCATCATTGGGGAAGAAATTGGATTTTTAGGAACCTGTTTTTTACTGGTTTTTTATATTTATTTTCTTTATCGTATTTATCTTTTGGCTAAAAATTCCCCGGATAAATTTTCTCTTTTATTATCTGCCGGAATATTATCCCTTTTCGGATTTCAAATATTAATCAATCTTGGCGCCATGGTGGCTATTTTTCCCTTAACCGGTATACCTCTTCCTTTTATCTCTTACGGCGGATCAAATCTTATCATTTCGTTAATGTCTATTGGTATTCTTATCAATATTAGTAAATTTACGGTCCGAAAAAAATAATCATGGGTGAAATTTCTCTATTCATTTGTGGCGGCCATTTTTCACCTGCCTTGGCCGTAATTGAAGAATTGCGCCGCCATAAGAATCTAAATATCTATTATATTGGTCGGAAATTTGCTTTAGAGGGTGATAAAACATTTTCCTTGGAATTTAACTCGCTTTCCAAATTAAAAATTCCCTTCCTGGCCCTTACTACTGGCAGATTACAACGGCATTTTTCCTGGCAGTGGATACATTCACTGTTAAAAATCCCATTAGGATTTATACAGAGCTTATTTTATCTTTTGCGGTTTAAACCTGTATTAGTATTATCTTTCGGAGGTTATGTTGCTTTACCTGTCAGTCTATCAGCTTTTGTATTGGGTATTCCCGTAATCACTCATGAACAAACTAGAATAATGGGTTTGACTAATCGTTTTATCGCCTTAATTGCTAAATTTACCTGTTTATCATTCGCTAATACCAGAAGAGTACCCTTAAAAAGTCGGATAGTAATGACCGGATTACCTGTCAGAAAATCAATAATTAATCCCCATGATACTGGTCTGACTCTGTTTGGTAATACCCGATTACCCTTAATTTACGTTACAGGAGGGAGTCTTGGATCACGATCAATCAATAGTCTTCTATTTGAAATCATACCAAATTTGTTAAAAAAATATCGTATTTTTCATGTCTGCGGTGAAAGTGCTCAAGGAGCTGATTATCATCGTTTAGCTAAACTTAAGTCCCCGAATTATTATCTTATACCTTACCTTGATTATGATCAGGTTGGTGAAGTCATCAAAAATTCCGCACTGGTAATTGGGCGCTCCGGGATTAATACTGTTGCCGAAATTCTAATCCATCGGAAGAAGGCTGTTCTGATACCGCTTCCCTGGGCAGCTTATAATGAACAATGGGATAATGCCCAGATACTAATCAAGGCAGGTTTGGCAGAAGTTTTAAATCAGCAACAATTAAAAAGTAAAATTTTATTATTGACCATCATAAAGATGTTGGAAAAAGATATTAAAACAGTGAATACAGATGTATTTCAGGATTGGCAATTTACCGGGGTAAAAAAAATAACTGATTTGATTCTGACAAACATAACTAATATTGGAGGTTTTTCAGTTGAGGAATAAAATCCGTCAATTTTATTTTCTGCTATTAATAATATTATTGGTCGGCTTAAATATTATTTGGGAAGGTTTTAAAATCAAAAAAATTTATCTAATTTCCAGTAATAACAAAGTAAGCGGATTATCTGTTTTTAATGGAACTAATCTACTATTTCTAAATTCAGAAAAAATCATTAATCTGATCTTGGCTAAAAATATCTATTTAAAAAATGTTAAGCTGACTAAAAAATTTCCAGGTGTTTTATTTTTGGAATTAACCTGGCGCCAACCTGTGGCCAGGTTAATGTCCTACGATAAACCTTTATTTATCGACGCTGAAGGTTTTCCTGCCGAAAATAACACCTCAGTTGACACTTTCCCGCAGATATACTTGTCCAGTGTTACTTTAAGTGGTAAAACCCCTGATTGGCGTCTGTTAAAAGCTATCTCCTTAATTAACGAATTGCATAAGGGAGATCTGTTTCTCAGCCGGGTAAATTTTGTTGATAATAATTCGGAAATTAATGTCTTGATTGACGATTCTGTCGAAGTTTTGCTTCCTTACAATTTTGACCCTTTATCAACCGGCGCCTCTTTACAAACAATTATCTCAAGGTTTAGAATAGAGGGGAAATTTATTAGTAAAATAGATTTCCGCTTTGAAAAACCGCTTGTCATTCTGAAAAATGAATAAAAAAAATTATCAATTATTAACAAATATTGCCTTCAATGACTAAGAGAATAATTGCCGGAATTGATATTGGCAGTTCCAAGGTAACGACTATTATTGCTTCTGTTCCGGAAACCGGCCATTTAAATATTATTGGCGTTTCTACTAATATGAGCCGGGGCATAAAAAAAGGACAAATCGTCGATATTGAAGATGCCGTCAAAAGCGTTGTTCAAAGTTTGGAGGCCGCCGAACGTATGGCCGGCTATTCAATTTCTTCTGCCTTTTTTTCCATAGGTGGCTCTCATATAGCCTCTCAGAATTCTCATGGAGTGGTTGCTGTGGCCGAACCGCACAAGGAAATAACTCCGGATGATGTTAAAAGAGCTGTCGATGCCGCCCGGGCTGTCTCCATGCCTTCAACCAGGGAAATTCTCCATGTATTGCCCAGGGAATTTATTGTTGATAGTCAGGAGGGGATTAAAGATCCGGTCGGTATGACCGGTGTCAGATTAGAAGTTAATACTCATTTGATAACTGCCGGATCAACTGCCTTAAAAAATATGGAAAAGTGTGCCTCATTGGTGGGTATTGACGTCATGGGCTTTGTTTTTAATGGATTGGCGTCCTCATCCTCTGTACTAACAGAAACTGAAAAAGAATTAGGAGTGGTTATGGTTGATCTTGGAGCTGGAACGATGGATATTTGTATTTATATTGACGGAGCACTTTCCTATTCATCCGTCTTGCCAATTGGTGCCAGAAATATTACTAACGATTTAGCCATAGGATTAAGAATATCCTTGGAAAGTGCTGAAAATATCAAGCTTCTTTTAAATAAAAAAAATATTCCTCCGATCATATCGGAAGAAGCCGCTGTTCCCACCAAAAAAGAAAAACATAAAGGGGAAGACGCTGAGGATATAAATTTATCATCTTTAAATCTTCCCGAAGGATTAATTAAAGCCTCACGTAAAACTTTAATTGACGGTATTATCAAGCCCCGTTTAAATGAAATATTCACCATGGTTGGATTGGAAATAAAAAAAAGCGGATTTGGAGGATTAACTCCTGCTGGAGTAGTGGTTTGCGGTGGGGGTGCTGAAACCCTCGGTGTTGTTGAAGCTGCCCGTCGGAATCTTGCCATGCAGGTTCGTCTGGGAATACCCCAAAATTTAACCGGATTAATCGATGAGGTAATTAATCCTTCTTACGCAACGGCCGCAGGATTGGTTATTTATGGGGCTAAAACAGGAGTTGTTTCCAAGGAAAAATTCTCCATCAGTAAGTTAAGTAAATATGTGGATAGTACTCCGGTACAAGGAGTTGTCAAAAAAGTAGTTGATTTGGTAAAATCATTTCTTCCTTAGTTATGTTAATAAAACCTGATATTGCCAGATTTGCCAAGATTAAGGTTGTTGGTATAGGAGGCGGTGGCTGTAACGCCATCAACTCTATGATGAATTCTACCCAGGTTCAGGGTGTTGATTTCATCGGTATTAATACTGATGCCCAGGCGCTTTTAACCTGCAGCGCACCCGTCAAAATTCAAATCGGAGACGATCTGACTAAGGGCTTGGGTGCCGGAGGCGATCCGGAAATCGGCCGTCAGGCTGCCGAAGAATCCCGGGAAAAGATAAAAGAAGCCTTACTTGATTCTGATATGGTATTTTTAACTTGCGGTGAGGGAGGAGGTACCGGAACCGGTGGCACTCCGATTATTGCGGAAATTGCCCGTGAAAATAATGGTTTGACTGTCGCTGTGGTTACCAAACCGTTTACTTTTGAAGGCACGAGACGTATGTTAACTGCCGACGAAGGGATCCTCAACCTTAAGGAAAAAGTCGATACCCTTATTGTCATCCCCAATCAAAGAATTTTAGATGTCGTTGATAAAAAAATGACTCTCGTGGACGCCTTTAAAATAGTGGATTCCGTTTTAGGTCAGGGTGTTACCGGAATATCGGATCTTATTACCTTACCGGGTTTAATCAATGTTGATTTTGCCGATGTCAGAACGATCATGAAAAATGCCGGATCTGCCCTGATGGGAATCGGTACAGGAGTTGGTGAGAACCGTGCTACCGCGGCTGCCAGAATGGCTATTTCTTCTCCGCTTTTGGAAATCTCCATCGACGGGGCTAAGGGAATTCTCTTTAACGTGACCGGCGGCACTGACTTAACTATGAACGAAGTTGATGAAGCCGCCAAATTAATCGCTGCCTCTGTAGATCCTGATGCCAATATCATTTTTGGAGCTACAATTGATGAGCAAATGGTCGATCAGGTAAAAATTACGGTTGTGGCAACCGGTTTTGATGAAACTAAGAAAAAGTTGAGAGAACTGTCCGTCAAAGCGGATACTGAAGGAATTTCGGATACATCTCTAATTCCGGAAAACGGGGAAGATGAAGATGAATGGGACATTCCCGCCTTTTTAAGACAGGGAAAACATTAATTGCCTCATTATCCTTATGTTCAAACCAGTCAGTCCTCATGTAGACTTTGTAAGATTGGAACAAGAAGTTTTAGCTTATTGGCATAAAAATAATATACTGGCTAAATATCTCGATAAAAATACAAGGTCGAGCTACCGGTTTTCCTTTTTTGATGGTCCGATAACCGCTAATAATCCCATGGGTGTTCATCATGCTTGGGGACGAACTTACAAAGATCTTTGGCAGCGTTTCTTCAATCTTAAGGGATTTAACCAGCGATTTCAAAATGGCTTTGATTGCCAGGGTCTTTGGGTTGAAGTGGAAGTAGAGAAAGAGCTTGGCTTAAAAAGCAAAAAAGACATTGAGAATTTAGTTGCCGGGGACAAGGAAAAGTCCATTTCTAAATTTGTCAATCTCTGTAGAGAACGCGTCTATAAATATGCTGCCATCCAAACCAAACAAAGCATCAGGTTAGGCTACTTCATGGATTGGCAAAACTCTTATTACACCATGTCGGATGAGAATAATTATATGATCTGGCATTTTTTGAAGGTTTGTTGGAAAAGAGGATGGATCTATAAAGGAAATGATGTGGTTCCCTGGTGTCCAAGATGCGAAACAGCCATTTCCCAACACGAAATTTTAACGGAAGATTATCAGGAAGTATCTCATGAAACTGTTTATCTAAAATTTCCTATTATTGGCTGTGATAAAGAATATCTCACGGTCTGGACGACTACTCCCTGGACTATTCCTGCCAATACAGCTGTTGCTGTAGGGAAAGACCTGTCTTATTCGCTGGTTGAAGTTAACCAAAATAAATATTGGGTTGCCAAAGATTTGGTTAAGTCCGTCTTTCCCCAATCTGATATTAAAATAGTAAAAGAAGTCAAAGGAGAAGCTCTTTCCGGTCTTAAATATATTGCTCCTTATGATCATCTTCCTAATGTCGTCAAAGCCCAAAATAAAAGTCCCGAATTGTTTCATGCTGTTGTTGTTACCGATGAGAAGCTGATGCCGATTAGCATAGAAGAGGGGACTGGTCTGGTACATACCTCCCCTTCAACCGGAGAGGAAGATTTTAAATTAGGCAAAAAGCTTAATCTTCCTTTGGTAAATCCTGTAATTTGTGATAATGCTGATTATCGGCAAGGTTTTGGGCAGTTATCAGGAAAAAATGCCAAAAGGCAACCTGAAATAATTCTTGATTATTTAAAAAATGAAGGTCGTAACTTTTTATTAAAAACGCAAAAAATTAAACATCGCTATCCCCGCTGCTGGCGCTGCAAGACCGAGCTTGTCTGGAAGGTAGCCAAGGAGTGGTATATTGCTATGGATAAAATTGATCCCACAGACGATAAAAAACGCACTCTTAGACAACAGTTGAAAGACGTTAGCCGTCATATTAAATGGCTTCCTGCTTTTGGTCGGCAACGGGAACTTGATTGGTTGGAGAACATGCACGATTGGTTGATCTCCAAAAAAAATCGTTATTGGGGTTTGGCTTTGCCTATCTATGAGTGCTCACAGTGTGCTTATTTTGAAGTAATAGGCGGAAAAGAAGAATTACAAAAAAAAGCCGTCAAAGGTTGGGAAAAGTTTTCCGGCCACTCACCCCATAAACCTTGGATTGATGAAGTTAAAATAATCTGCACTAAGTGTCAAAGCGCTGTTGAACGAATTGCTGACGTCGGCAACCCCTGGCTGGATGCCGGGATAATAAGTTTTTCCACTATTACTAAGAACAACCAGGGTTCGCCTCTGTATAAAACTGCTAGATCTGAATGGAAAAAATGGTTTCCGGCTGATTTTATCACTGAATCTTTTCCTGGTCAGTTTAAAAACTGGTTCTATTCACTTCTGGTTATGGGTACTGTTCTTGAAAAGACTAACCCCTTCAAAACCGTACTGGGATTTGCCACGCTTTTGGGTGAGGATAGTCGGCCTATGCATAAATCCTGGGGTAACGCTATCGAATTCAATACTGCAGCCGATAAAATTGGTGTAGATGTTATGCGCTGGATGTTTGTTAAGCAGGATCCTGAACAGAATATTCTCTTCGGCTTTAAAAGAGCCGACGAAACCAGAAGAAAATTCCACCTGCTTTTATGGAATGTCTATAATTTTTTTATAACCTATGCCAATATCGACGGATTTATCCCTGATCAGAAAAACTACCTGACTGTGCCAAACCTTCTCGATCGTTGGATACTTTCCCGATTAAATTCAATCTTAATTACAGTTAATGATTCTTTATTGATTTATGATGTTCATAATGCCTCTTTAACTTTGGAAGATTTTGTTACTGATCTCTCACAGTGGTACGTCCGGCGTTCCAGAGACAGGGTAGGTCCGACTTCCAATTATTTGGAAGATAAAAATAACTGTTATCGGACTTTATATACAATTCAGTTGACTTTATCCAAGATTCTTTCGCCATTTATTCCTTTTCTGAGCGAAAATATATTCCTTAACCTGACAGATGGAATATCCGTACATCTTTCTAGTTGGCCAGTTGTTAATAAACAATTGATTGATAAAAAATTGGAAAATCAAATGATATGGGTAAGAAAGTTAGTTGAAAAAGGACATAGACAGAGAAAGGAAAAAGGAATAAAAGTTCGCCAGCCTCTAATCAAACTGGAAATAAAATCAGACAATAGATTGAAAAAGGTCAATGATCAACTTTGGCAAATTGTCTTAACCGAGCTGAACATTAAAAACCTTTTTATAAACGGTAACCTTATTTATCCGGCAAAAGAAGTCAAAGTATCAAAAGACCTTCTTGATAAAGAAGGAGAAGCTAGGGAACTGGTCAGAAATATTCAAATCAAACGAAAAGATTTGGGTTTCTTAATAACTGACAAAATAATTCTTACTCTAAAAAGTTGGCCTGAGGAATATACAGATTATATCAAAAGAGAAACGCTGGCTGTAGAATTGGAAAAAGGGGACGATGATAAAATAATTAAGGTATGAATTATTTCCGAAGGCTAGATCCTTTTCTTCTCTTGCCTTCATTAAGTATTTCCGGCATCAGTATCTTTCTACTTCTGTCCACTAGTCCCAATCTTGCCGGTCCCCAGTTAATTTATTCTCTTATTGGTGTCTTCTTATATCTGATGTTCACTTCACTTGACATTAGGTTCATCCCAAAATATACTTTCCAGTTTTATATCTTTTCTGTAATTTTTTTACTGATTATTTTTCTCCTCCCCCAAATCCGCGGTGCTCACCGTTGGATTGATTTTGGATTTTTTATCCTTCAGCCATCAGAAATATTAAAGCCGTTGATCATCATCACCTTCGCCTCGTTCTTAAGTAAAGATAATCAGCCGGGTCCTGTCTCTATTGTCGGCTATACATTGGGTTTTTTGCCGTTTCTGGTATTAATATTTCTTCAACCTGATTTGGGTAATGCCATAATTTATCTTTCCTTCTTTACCGGACTTCTTATTATATCTGGTGTTTATATCTCAATTTTGTTAACCGGTTTTTTATCTTTTTTTACATTATTACCCGGCATTTGGTTAATCTTAAAGGATTATCAAAAGCAGCGTCTGTTTTCTTTTATCAATCCTAATTTGGATCCCTCAGGTGCCGGTTATAATGCTATCCAGTCTATGATCGCCATTGGATCTGGAGGTCTGGCCGGCTTAGGTCTCGGACGTGGAACACAAAGTCGTCTTCTTTTTCTGCCCGAATACCAGACAGATTTTATTTTTGCTTCCCTGGTAGAGTCATTAGGATTTTTCGGTGGTTTTATACTTCTCATTTTATATATCATTATTCTGGTCAGAATATTACTAATAGCCCTAAATTCTGAATACCGACTAGGACGGCTGTTGGCTGTCGGAATTTTTTGTCAGATATTTGCTCAAATTTTCATTAATATTGCTATGAATTTAGGACTCCTGCCGATTACCGGTATCACTTTACCTTTGCTGTCATACGGCGGAAGTTCCATTGTCAGTACCTATATCAGTCTTGGTTTAGTTTCCAGTTTAACCTCCGTCATACCTAAAAAGCTCCTTGTGATAAGATAATTTATCATCTATAATAGACATTCATGAAATACGCTATCGCTGATATCGGTGGTAAACAATATATACTTAATCCGGGAAAAATAGTTACCGTTGATAAAGTTCCGCAAAAAGAAGGAGAAAAATATAATTTTGAAAAAATTCTGCTCGTGCGAATGGATGATTCTCTGTTAATTGGTTCGCCTATTGTCACGGGTATTAAATTGTCAGGCAAAATTATCAGACAATATAAGGGAGATAAAATCCAGGTTATGAAATTTAAATCAAAAGTTCATTACAGAAGAAAAATAGGCTTCAGACCTTACTTAACAGATATAGAAGTTAATGATATTAAAGCTGTGAAAAAAATTTCTTGACACATCTGAAAAGTGGAGGTAAACTCCAGAAAGGAATTTTGACAAGGGTATTCATATGGCACATATAAAAACCGGAGGAACTACCAAAGGCAATCGCGACTCTACTTCTAAAAGATTGGGTGTAAAAATCTTCGGTGGAGAGAAGGTAATCCCGGGAAATATTATTATTCGGCAAAAGGGTACAAAATTTCATGCAGGTATTGGGGTTAAAATGGGTAAAGATTTTACTCTTTTCGCCGTAAAAGAAGGTATTATAAATTTTAAAAAAAAGCTCAGTCACCAAATAATTGAAGTGATTTAAACGTATGGCAGAACAGTCAATTTTTCAGGAATTGATTCAATTGGATGTAAATCTGTTACAACCTAATCCTCTTCAGGTTAGAAATCTTATAAAAAGTGAGTCATTAGTCGACTTGGTAGAATCAATCAAAGAGCATGGTATTCTTGAACCTTTGGTTGTAGCCAAAACTCCTGCCGGATATCAAATCATTGCCGGCGAAAGACGTTGGAGGGCAGCAAAAATAGTCGGTCTCAAAAGCATACCTGTTGTAGTTAAAGAAACCGATACCAGGGGCATGTTGGAGTTGGCACTGGTGGAAAACGTTCAGAGGGAAGATCTCAATCCCATTGAAAGGGCGCAGGGTTTTCATAGGCTTATTGACGATTATAATATGACGGTAACGGAAATTTCCAAGAGAATAGGTAAAAGTCCGGCATATGTTTCTAATACCCTCAGACTTCTAACATTGCCTGATGCAATTAAAGACGGATTGATTTCGGAAGATCTATCCGAAGGACATGCCAGAGCCCTAGCTGGTCTTGGAGATGTTAAGCTGATGATAGGTGCTTATAAGAAAATATTGACCGAAGGATCTTCGGTCCGTCGGACTGAGGATTTGGTCAGAAGAATAAAAGAAGAAAAATCTCTTCCCGTCAGAAAAGGTGAAGAAAGAATTCAAAGTATCGAGCTGGAGTCTTTCGCCAAACAATTATCAGAAAGGCTCAAAACTATTGTTAAGGTTAACCAATCAACTGTTTCTGCTAAAATACAAATTATTTTCAGGGGTAAACCTGAAGATACTACCATGGCTGTCAAAAAAATGCATCAGCTTCTTCTTAAACTCCCAGGCGATAACTGATACGGGGGACTATACCAAGCTCATTAATCGGCCAATATCTGAAAACTGCTTTTCCTATAATAAGTTTCTTGTTAATCGGCCCAAATTCTCTGGAATCGGAACTGTGCGGTCTGTTATCACCCATTACAAAATAATGATCTTCGGGAATGCTTATGACCTCCCCATCCTCAATATAACCGCCGGGAAAAAGAGGAGTAATTTCATCAAGGTATGGTTCGTTTAATAATTTGTTATTTATATATACTTTTCCTTTGCTGACCATTATTTTTTCACCTGGTAAGCCTATAATTCTTTTAATATAATCAACATCAGGATTGACGGGAGCTTTAAAAATAACTACTTCTCCCCTTTGTGGTTCACCCAAGCGGTAACTTATTTTGTCAGTAATAATATATTCGTTGTTTTTAAAACTCGGTTCCATAGAGCTGCCTTTAACTTCATGAGGTTGCATGACAAAAAGATAAATTACCACAAAAACGGATAAGGCCACCACAATCGTTTCCAGGAAATCAAAAAAGAAGTTTAAGGTTGATTTAAAAAGTTTAATCACAATAAAGGATTCTTTTGTCTTTAAATTTTCATCTTCTTCTTCATAATTCACTGTATTTTTAGTTACAGCTACATGACTTTGTTGTTCGTTTTTAGGTAGGTTTAGGACAACAGAAGGTTTATTATTTTTGCTAATTGGCATGATTTATTATAGGTATATTTGTGTTGCTATGGCAAGACTCATTTCGTTATAATGTAACAAATTGCTCGCGTAGCTCAGAAGGCCTAGAGCGTTCGGTTCACATCCGAAAGGTCCCTGGTTCAAATCCAGGCGCGAGCACCCAATTTATATCGGTAAAAGCTGAAAAATAGCTGGTTTTGTAGGAGAATAAATAAGTTTAAATTCTGTCCATTGATTCTTCTTAAGTTTAAGTTGAAATATTTGATTCTTAACTTCTTCCTCCTTTTTTAGAAGCATTGTATATAGAGTATTGTTTGTATTCTGATTTGCTTTTATTCTTAAATTATAAGTTCCTTCACTTGGATCTATTTTAATCAAGATATTTGCTTCACTTTCGGCTAGGGATTTATCCGTTCCCTGTAAAACCATATTTAAATCGTTATCCGAAGTAATTGATAATATAGTTTTTTCGGATAAATCGGGAACAACAGATTCTTTTGTTACCTCAATTTCAGGCAAATCCAAGAACTTTAATATTTCCTTTATTGCCTCTTTTGAAGCAATCGCATCTTGATGATTGCCGCTGATGATTAAGTTATTCAAGCCATTTATTTGGCTGCTTTCGGTTAAAATTATGCCATCACCTTCTTTAACCTTTTCATTGCTGACCGGCTTGCCGTCAAGCCAATCTCCATTTCTTTTTTCTTGTTTAGACGGATCAACAACGTTTATGTAACGCAAAGTGTCAAAGTTTTTTCCGGAGATTGTATTATTTAAAGGAAGATTGACTGGATTTACTAACGGATGATTAATTAACCAGGTATTTTTATTTTTCTGATTCATCGAAAGGTAATCAATCGGATTGCTGTTCTTTTTTAAATAATTAAATACCGGTAACAATAAATTAATAACCGGAGCTGTATTTTGCACAACTTCACGTCGGGATTTGATAAATTTTAAATCGTTTAGCTTTAATTCCCTGATGCTATTAATAAAAGAAGTCCAGG
>MFJM01000022.1:6134-8469 GCA_001779205.1 Candidatus Gottesmanbacteria bacterium RIFCSPHIGHO2_02_FULL_39_14 | reverse complement strand
CCCCTTTGCAGCGCTGTCTGCGGAGGCGGGCGCAGCCAGCGCTGAACCCGATCCTCTTTCGATTTCCAAAATAGTGAGCCCGGAGCGATTCGAACGCTCAACCAACAGCTTAAAAGGCTGCTGCTCTACCGTTGAGCTACGGGCCCAAAAGATTTTTCCAATTATATCATTTTTTTATTTTATAGATTTATTCCTGAGGAAAGGACAGCAAGAAGAATCTCCTTATTTTATTTTGGTATAATTTTCTAAAAGGCTAACTATGAGCGAAAATCCGAGACATTTAGCAGAAAACGAGATTTTTTATGATGCTAAACCAATTATTTTTGGAGAAGGATTTAGTAAGTATCAAAATACATTTGAAGGGATATTTAATTTTGATACTTGGCTGCAAGAAAGAATTTTAGCTGGGAAAGCAAGTTCACTCGTATTAGACTTAATGGCAGATACTACGTTCTTACGCGAACTGGCTGAACGCGCCAATTTTTTACATAAACATTCAATTTCTGGAATTGCTATTGGTTTAGGAGACCATCGCTCGAGAAAAGATAAAACCTATGATTCAAGAAATGGTGTTTACATGCTTTCTTCTGAAGTTGACCGTCAAAAGCGTAGAGTAATTCATGTAGCAGACATCAGTCAAGAATGGATATGGAGGAAACTTACCAGAGAGCAAGTAAAACGTAATTTATCAAAACTGTTCAACCTCATTGTTTGCCGCGGGGCAGGAGGACTGGAACATTATCTTGATGAGTCATATGAAGTTCACCTTGGAATAATTAAAAAAGCACTAAGTCTACTTTCATCAGACGGAATTTTAGTCACTCAGCTGCAAACTACAGATAATGACAGATTACCTTTGTATGCGGAAGAAATGCAAAAAATGAATTTTGGTTGTTCTTACCAACGAGGTTCTGGAATCCATGATACAGTATTTGATACTTCAACCGGTTTACCAATAGCGAAAATATTTCATCTGTAAAAGAAGCCAATGAGATTTTGGGCATGCTGATATTTTAAAGACTGGCTCCATCTTCAGCTTGGTGGGCGGAATGGCGGTATAAACAGAAATCGCAATCGGGATTAGCTTGAGGTATCTTATCAGATTCAAGACAATCTTTTAGTTGCCGGAGAGCCGTCTCAATCCAATCAAAATTACCTTCATAAAGAAGTATGGATACCCTAAATTCCAGTTTACCGTCAAAAGCTTTCCGATCCGTAATACCGTTGGCGTAAACAAAATAACCGAGATGAGAAACCTTAAAATTATTTTTATGAAAAAGCCACTGATAGATTTCCATTTGTCTTTTGTAACCTATCTGCCAATCGGCATCAAGAGTCACCTCTGAATCTTTGGCAGTTGCTTTATAGTCGACAATATGCAGTTCCTTTGAGGGATTTATCCAGACATCGTCAATGGCACCATAGATATCAAAATTTAAATCCGAGTGGTAATATCTGATTCCCTTGAAGGGATCACGCCAGTTATTAATATCTTCATGTTGAAAAGGAACAGCATCAATCCCGTATGTTTTCATCAACGGATGAGAGGCGCTATTAGCACGGTGAATATCAAACTCTTTTTTCAATAATTTATCAACGGCACTATTCAGACTAAAGGGAAAACCAGGCGGCTGGGATATGCCTAATTTCCTATCCAAATAAAAGCAGCGGGGACAATTTAGAAACAAATCAATTTTAGTCCGGCTTAATTTGTATGGCAGAAGTGATTGGGAATGGTAATTATTTCTGTGAATTCCGACTGAATAAAATCTGGACATATATTTATTACCAGGCAAATATAGGAAATTTGACGGCAAAGCTTCTGACTTCTCTTCCTATTTGGTTAAGTTTTTTATTTTTCCAAAGTTCGGCTTTTACTTTTTTGACAAATTTAGATCTTTCTTCTTTTTGCTGCGGCAAGCGATAATGATCTACTTCACTTATAACCTTAACTATCCATTTGGCGATCTGTTTCATTTCTTTTTCTTTCATACCGCGTGTAGTTACTATTGGCGTACCAAGCCTCACCCCAGACGGATACATGGGCGGATTTTGGTCATGAGGTACAGTATTATAATTAGCAACTATATGGGCTACTTCTAAAGCTTCCGCCACTATATTTCCAATAACACCCCTCGGCCGAAGATCTATAACTATTAGATGACTGTCAGTGCCATTTGTGGTCAATTTCAAACCGTTTTTAATAAGCATTTCAGATAGTATTTTGGCGTTTTTAACTATTTGTTTGGCGTATTTTTTGAAGGGTACCAAGGAAGCTTCTTTTAAGCAAACTGCAATTGCAGCAGTTACGTTGTCGTGCGGTCCACCTGATAGT
>MFJM01000022.1:686-6097 GCA_001779205.1 Candidatus Gottesmanbacteria bacterium RIFCSPHIGHO2_02_FULL_39_14 | reverse complement strand
CTGGATCTGCCTTGAGGCCTCTATTGGTAACCATTAAAACTGCACCTCTTGGTCCGCGTATAGTTTTATGCGTTGTAAACATGACAACATCAGCAAATGGTACTGGTGAAGGATAAACACCACCAACAACCAATCCGGCAACGTGAGCTATATCTGCCAAAAAAAGAGCACCTATACTATCTGCAATCTGCCGCCATTTTTTCCAATCAAAAAAGCGCGGATAAGCTGTTGTACCTACAACGAGCATCTTCGGTTTTTCTTTTTGGGCAAGTTCGGCTACTTTATCCATATCCAGCCATCCGTCCGTTTCCACATTGAACTGGACGGAAGTAAAATATTTTCCCGAAAAAGTAACATCCGGATGTCCATGGGTCAAATGACCACCGCCGGAAAGTTTAAGACCCATGATTTTATCTGCCGGATTTAGAAGTGCAAAGTAAACTGCTGAGTTTGCCGGAGATCCAGAATACGGCTGAACATTGGCATGCGGGACATTGAAAAGTTTTTTACAGCGCTCTATGGCGAGCTTTTCTATTTCGTCAATATACTTATTTCCTTGATAATATCGTCTACCTGAATAGCCCTCGGAATATTTATTGGTAAGTACTGAGCCGAGTGCTTCACGAACAGCACTAGAGGCATAATTCTCTGAAGGAATCATTTCTAAAACCTCTTTTTGTCTTTTACTTTCTAGTCTGATAAGTTCACTTATTTCAGGGTCGGTTTTTTTGTATGTCATGTTTGGGAGTTTTTAATGCAGGTTATTAGATATTCCATAAAGATAGCATGGGGTTTTAAGGGGCGGCTTTTGTATTCAGGATGGCCCTGTGTTCCCAAATAAAAGGGGTGCTCAGATTCCGGCAATTCCATGATTTCTACTAAATCTTCGACCATAGAACGGGCGGAAAATATCATGCCCATACTTACAAAATCCTTAACGTAATCATCATTAAATTCATAACGGTGACGGTGTCTTTCGCTTGTTAAACCTCTTTTTTTATCAATAAACTGACCATTTTTATCATAAGCTCTCCAGGCTAATGACCCAACTTTGACTATAGCTTCCCATGATCCTAATCTCATGGTTCCACCATAGGCACGTCTAACCATAAATTCTTTTTGGGCAGGCATAAGATGAATAACCGGATAAGGAGAGTTGAGATTATTTTCGGTAGTATTGGCTTGTTTCCAGCCCAGGACATCACGGGCAAAAGCGATTACTGCCAATTGCATACCATAGCAAAGCCCTAAATAAGGAATCTTTTTTTGCCTGGCATAACCGGCTGCCGCTATCATGCCTTCAGCTCCCCGTTCTCCCCAACCGATAGGAACAATCATGCCATTTACAGGTGGTAAGACTTTTTCTATTCCTTCTTTCTCTACTTTCTCAGCATCTATCCAGAGCGTCTTAACTTTGGTATCCAAAGCCCAGGAAGCATGATCAAGAGCATCCATTAAAGCAGCATAGGAATCGCGCAGCTGATATTCACCGGTTTTAAAATATTTACCGACGATGGCGATGGATATATTATTTTTTTTTGGAGCTTTTATTCTGTCAACTAATTTCTGCCAGTTTTTTAAATCCGGCTCACGGTATTTAATATTTAATTTCTGGCAAATTTTTCGCAATAAACCCTGCTCATGAAATTGCATGGGAACCTCATATACAGTCTGGGCATCGGGAGAGCTGATGATATCTTCCGTCCTAATATTACAAAAAAGTGAAAAACGGTCACGCCTTCTTTTATCCAAAGGTTTTTCACTTCTGGCAATAATAAAATCCGGCTGTATACCGGTTGAATTCAAAGCCCTAACGGATTGTTGAGTCGGTTTGGTCTTCGGTTCACCCAGATGAGGCGGGGTAGGCAGATAACTGACATGAACATGGATGACATCACCGGGATTTTTCAGAGTAAGAATACGGGAAGCTTCATAGTAGAAAAGATTCTGATATTCACCAACTGTACCCCCTAATTCGATAACCACCACCTGGACTTTATCCTTTTTGACGGCATAATTAATGCGGTCAATTATTTCGTTAGTGATATGCGGTATGCCTTCAACATCTTCACCCTGATATTCAAATCTTCTTTCACGGTCAATAACATCCTTATAGATTTGGCCCATGGTGACGAAATTATGTCGATGCATATTTTTATCCAAAAACTTCTCATAGGTACCGATATCCATATCAGCTTCGGTGCCGTCCTCACAAAGAAAGGGATCACCATGTTCGATTGGATTAATGGTACCGGCATCAATATTGAGATAATTTTCGCATTTGACATTGGTGACATTAATTCCTGACGATTGAAGAAGAAAAGCAATTGAGGCAGAAGAGATACCTTTACCAAGACCTGAAATAACACCACCGGAAACGAAGATATATTTGATCGGCATAAGTTATAATAACAAATAGCTTTATATAATGAAAGCAGTTGTTTTAACCAAGACCGGATCTTTAACCAATCTTAAACAGGCTGATCTAGCAAAACCGGTTATACAAAATGGCGAAGCACTCGTCAAGATAGAATACTGCGGGGTTAACCATCTTGACCTACTGATTATTGAGGGAAAAAGGCCAGTATCAGGAAAATTTCCTTTAATTCTAGGGTCAGAAGTTACGGGCAGAGAAGTAAAAACAGGTGAAAAAGTGGCAATTTATCCCTGGATCTTCTGCGGACAGTGTGAATTTTGCAAGAAAGGTCAGGAAAATATTTGTAACCAGGGGGGGACATTCGGCCGGACAAGACAGGGAGGCTATGCTGAATATATCTCCGTGCCGAAACAAAACTTAATTAAGATAGACAAAAATACTGATACAAAAAAGATATGTGCGGTTACGTTGTCCGCAATTACTGCCTGGCATATGATCAAAAGAGCTAAAATTCCGGATAAAGCAACTGTTTTAATAAACGGAGCGACCGGAGGTGTCGGAACGACTGCTATTCAAATTTTAAAAAACAAAAAATGCCAGGTTATTGCCCGTACTTCCCACAATCAGAAAGTAGGACTTTTAAAAAAATTAGGAGCGGATACGGTCTTATTAAATACATTCCCTGAGAATGTTCTCTTTATCATTGATGCCATGGGAGGCAGAGTCTGGACTAAATCTGTGGAAATATTGGCAAAAAACGGGACATTGGTTTTTTGTGCCACTACCCTTACAGATCCGGGTATTATAAACATTGGAAAAGCGTTCTCAAAACAGCTAAATATACTCGGCAGTTACGGAGGTACAATTAAAGACATAAAGGAAGTCATAAAAATGGTTAAAACAGGAATAATTAAACCGGTGATTGATTCGATATATCCGTTGGAGAAAGTGCCGGAAGCATTAAAAAGACTTCAAGAGCAAAAAGCCTTCGGGAAAATTTTAATTAAGATTTAGGCAATTTTATTTTTTTCTTCCAAGAATTTCTTACCGTGACCGATTTTGCTATTGACGGGGATTCCATTCTGACATAAGAGGCATTTGTCGGCATCTACAGCCTCCGCTTTAAGAATTCCCAAAGCGGAAAAAGGCACACCAACAGTTTTTGAGTTAACTTGCTCCGGGTCGCGGTTGACCATGACGCCAACAGCAACGACTTTGCCTCCGGCAGCCTTAACTGCCTCCACTACTTTTTTTACAGAGATACCGGTGGTGGTGAGATCTTCAATAACCAGAACATTTTTGCCTTTGACAAGCTTGTCATAACCGCGGCGGAAAATATGCTCGCTTTCTGAGGCTGAAGCTAAGGTACCTTTATCTTTCTCGGTATAAACCGATAGAATTTCTTTACCCTTTATTAGAGACAGGTGATAAGCAGTCCACTGAGAAAGGATGGTTCCGCCAACAGCCGGAGCGGCTACGACATCAATATCCTTATCCTTATATTTTTCGGCAAACAATTTACCAATTTGAGACGTTTCGGCGGTATGCGGATAGACTGCGTCCTTATTAATGTAGACACTACCGTGTTTACCGGAAGTATAAACAAAATGGTCATTAGTTAAAACCGCACCTACTTTTTTCAAGATGGAAATGACATCGGTAGAAGCTATAAAATTTATTTTATCTAAATTCATTAATTTGGTTTTTTAAGGAAAGGGCTTCTTGGCGGGCCTTTTGGGTAAAATCAGTTCCGTCTCCGGCAAAGATGATACCACGGGAGGAATTTATAATGGCATTTAAACCTTCGCTGTCAACACCGGACTTGACAGTTTTTTCAATGTCACCACCCTGAGTAACAATACCAGGAATTAAAATAGGAATTTTATCGACAATACGTCGCACAATCTCAAGTTCACTGGGGTAGGTAGCACCGACAACAACACCGCAATTATTATTATAATTCCATTTATCGGCTACATTTTCAGCAACAACTTGATAAAGAGGTTTACCGTTTACTTCCAAATCCTGAAACTCCCCTGCCCCGGGATTGGATGACCGGCAAAGAACAAAAATACCTTTTTCCAATCTATCCAGAAACGGTTTTAAAGCTTCCTGGCCTAAATAGGGATGGACAGTAACTGCATCAGCACTTAAATAATCAAAGATAAATTTAGTATAACCTTCATTAGAATTGCCTATATCAGCCCGTTTGGCATCAACAATAACAGGAATTTCAGGAAAACTTTCCTTTAAGTAATCGCAAGTTCTTTTAAGTTCACGAATACCATTCTCGCCTCTGGCTTCATAAAAAGCAGTATTTAGTTTATAAGCACAGACTAGATCATGAGTAATCTTTATAATTGCCTGATTAAATTCATGTTGCGGATGTCCTCTTTCTTTAAGATGTTGAGGTATTTTAGCCAATTCACTATCCAGTCCGATGCACAGAAGACTGTTATTTTTCAGAGTGATTTTTCTTAATTTATCGTTAAATGTCATTTGTTATTATGTCAAGGTTTAACCTTGGCATCAGATTGATGGGCGGCGCCGACTAATTCTGAGAGATTTTTTATGCTGTTTTCAGACATATATTTAATGAGACCTTTTTTCAGCTGGTTATAAATACCCATACCTTTATAATAAGTGGCAGTGCCGACACCAACAAGAGAGGCACCTGCCAGCATCATCTCCACTACATCCTCCCATTTAGATACTCCGCCCATGCCGATAACGGGAATTTTTACGGATTTATATATATCATAGACACAGCGGACGGCAATCGGTAATATTCCCGGACCGGAAACCCCGCCCTCTTTATTTCCCAAATAGGGTTTTCTGGTTTTGATATTAATGACCATGCCCGGACCAACAGTATTTATGGCCACAATTCCATCCGCTCCTTCTGACTCGCATTCCTTGGCGATGTCAGCAATATCTCTAACGTTGGGAGATAATTTAACTAAAATCGGGATTTTTCCGTAGACTTTTTTTACTGCTTTAACGACCTGTCCTGCTCCGCCTTTATCCATACCCA
>MFJM01000022.1:501-659 GCA_001779205.1 Candidatus Gottesmanbacteria bacterium RIFCSPHIGHO2_02_FULL_39_14 | reverse complement strand
TGGGACAGGATAAATTTAGTTCAATGAAATCGGGATTTAACGGTATAATTTTTTCGACTAAGGTTACGAATTCTGCTACTTTGGTTGAGAAAAGACTGGGAATGATGACTGATTTAGAGCGGTAGGTAGCTAGGAATTCCTTAATCTCAACAACGGCT
>MFJM01000022.1:374-470 GCA_001779205.1 Candidatus Gottesmanbacteria bacterium RIFCSPHIGHO2_02_FULL_39_14 | reverse complement strand
AATTAAGCATTCCGCAGTCATATTTCCACAGTCTGGGCAACGGATTGCCTTCCCGTGGCTTAAAGGTAATGGATTTGAGAGTAACAGCCCCGACTC
>MFJM01000022.1:156-298 GCA_001779205.1 Candidatus Gottesmanbacteria bacterium RIFCSPHIGHO2_02_FULL_39_14 | reverse complement strand
TACACCGCAGAAAGATATTTGCAGGTTATTCATTTAGGCTTATATTACATTTTTTCCGTAACCGGCGTCAATCATAATCCGGCCGTTTTCGAAGGCTTTTTGACCTTTCAAATAAACTTTTTTTACTTTGCCTTTGACCGGC
>MFJM01000022.1:0-125 GCA_001779205.1 Candidatus Gottesmanbacteria bacterium RIFCSPHIGHO2_02_FULL_39_14 | reverse complement strand
TGAATAGTTGATGATTGTCAATTTTATATTCTTCCTCAAGATCAACTTCAATAAAAGTTGAATTGTCCTTGGGTAAACCAAAAATTTTCCTGGGATTCTCGCTGGTTAATTTCTTAAGCTGGTTA
>MFJM01000021.1 GCA_001779205.1 Candidatus Gottesmanbacteria bacterium RIFCSPHIGHO2_02_FULL_39_14 | reverse complement strand
TCAACAACCGTTTGCCCGATATCAGCGGAAACTGCCCCCACTGAAAAAGAGGCAAATTCAATTTCTCCGGAGGGCGGAGAATCCATGGGCGAGGCGGCTAAAACTATAACGGCTTTTCCCATTGAGTTAGCCTGGCTCATAGAGCTTTTGTCAACTACGGTAGACAGATCAGGATTGGTGGTTATTTCGCTGGTCAGTTGGATTTTAGAAGGATCAAAGGTGAAGACAACTCTGGCAAAACCCAGCGGTTTTGCCGGATTGTTGACCATAATTTTCAGCGGAGAATCCGGTGGAAGATTGACAGATGGCGGAGAGAATCTGATTGAGATCAGATTCGGATCAACATTAGAGAAAGGGGTGGGACTGGAATAGGGTGGCGGAGTATCAGCCGGACCGTTAATGCCAAGGTTAGTAACGACAGGAACGATTTCTTTAGGTGTGGAATAGACAATCTGCATGTCGTTCGGGTCGAAGTTGACACTGGTTGGTCCGACGTCGGATGAAACGGCATCGACGGAGAAGGAGGCAAATTCAAATAAACCTGTCGGCGGGGTATCGTTAGGCGGCGAAGCAATAACCATAAGTGCTTTTCCCTGGGAATTAGCTTCCTCCATGGTTGATTTGATAACAACAGTTGAAAGAGAGGCAGAAGTGGTTATTTCACTGGTCAGTTTAACTTTGTTCGGATCGAAGGAGAAGACCACCCTGGCAAAGACTACCGGTTGGGAGCGGGAATCAAACATTATTTTGACAGTCTGTTCTCCAGGTAGGGAAATTGAAGCGGGAGAAAAGGAAATGTTGACACTGTCGTCTCCGGCGGTCTGGGCGCGGGACATATAATTTACTGTTTGCTGGACGGAAAGAAGTGTGACGGGAATTATCAGGAGAATAAGGATAAAAAAGAGGGGTTTTCGGGAGCTGTAACTGACAATCTTTTGCAGAAAAGCGAAGAAGCCGGATTGAGTGGCGGAATTTTGCTGATTGTTCAAAGACTGATCCATATATCCATCATAGGCCAAAGAGAAAAAAGAAATCAAGGGGAGAGTGCGTTGGTGAAAAGGCATGAATAGGTATAGAATTATTTCAGTGAATAAAAATAAAAAAAGATATATCCTCTTTTTTTTGCTGACTTTATTGGTTTTGGCCGGTATCGGCGGAATTCTCAACTTTACCCCACGGAGGGAAAAACCCATTTTGGAGGTTAATAGGATTGAAGAATGGAAGACTTATGAAAATGATAAATATAAGATTTCATTCGACTATCCGAGCAATTGGAAGATTGAAGATAATACTGCGACTGGGTCGAAATTTTTATTAAGAATATCGGTATTTTCTCCCGATATGGAAACAGAACAAAATTATGCGGGAGGAGACTGGCCGACAACTATTTATAAAAAAGGAGGCTTTATCTATTTTGACATAAGCGAAGATAAATATTACCAGACGTTTGATAAGCTGAGGGACGACAATCCCAAATATCCGCAGAAACAAAAAGTGATCATTGTTGATTCCAGTGAAGCTTTATACGGAATTGATGATATATCTAAAACCGGATATTCTGTTGAAGTTAAACTGTTGAGGAAGATAATAAATAACGGTCCTTTTTTAATCGAACTGGGAGTTGTTTCAGCGCGTAATGAAGCTGAAGAGTATACCCGGTTATTTGATAACATTCTTTCTTCTGTCAGATTTTACGAAAGGCAAGAACCTGTTGTATTACGCCAGGGTGTTTATAAATATGATTTGAGCGGAAATAAAGTAATTGACGAGCCGGCGGTTGATTTTGTCTTAGATACATCTCAAACATTGGAATTTGCCAATTTGACAGATTTATTTGAAACACCAATTCAGTTTGATATAACTTCTGACGGAAACTCTTATCGGCTGATTATTGAAGGTAATCCGGCCGGGCTTTGCCCTATGGAAGACAGTGGAGACGGTTGCGGATATAGGGATGAATCTTTAAACTATGCAAAAATTTTCAGAATCTGGAGAGACGAAAGGGGTATTTTTGCTTTAAATCCGCAAATATTTAAAATCGACGGCTACAGTTTGGGAGACATAGTTTTGACTAAAGAGAGTCCGAATATATTATTTTCCGAAAGTGAAGTGGAGTTGTGGAGAGATCTTTTTAACGGCATCAGAATTAGAAATAATTCAGATAATAAAGAACCTGGATAAGCATAACTTATGAAGGCATTGGAAATCGTGAGTTATCAAGAGAAGAGAGAGACGAATTAATTACAGTTTTAGATTCTATTAAGGTTCTGGAAAAATAAATTACGTAATATGAAGAAGTTCGAAAACTGTTTATTCTGCGGAGCTTTAGGATGCTAAAACCTAGGACCGTCTCTAAATTCAAGCGGGTAATATTATCCATCCTGGTTGGGATTCTAATCACTTCAGTCTTGGTTAATGTTTATCTTCTGTTTTTAAATTTAAGCCGCAACCGGGTGGTGAGGGTGATTGATGGAGATTCGTTTGAAACTGCCGACGGAAGGAGGATAAGACTTTTGGGAGTAAACGCACCGGAACTGGATGACTGCATGGGAATTAAAGCCCGGGAAAATTTAAAGATTTTCATTGAAGGAAAAACAGTCAAATTGCGCGATTCTGTAAAAGACGATTACGGAAGAGTACTGGCGAATGTTTTTTCAGGGGGAAAATTTATTAACCAGGAGATGATCAGACTGGGAATGGGAAAGTATACTCTGGGTAAAAATAAATACTATCAACAGATGCGCAATGAATTTGTAACAGCCAGACAGAATAATTTGGGAATATTTTCTTCCTTGTGCAGGAGAAGCGAGGGAGAAGAGGGATGCGAAATTAAGGGAAATATACGCCAGGGACTTAAGACTTACCATTTTCCCGGTTGCCGCAATTACCAACAGATTATAGTTGATACAAGTTTCGGAGACGAATGGTTCTGCAGTGAGGAAGAAGCCGTGGCGGCAGGATTCAGGAAGGCGGAAGGATGCGGAGAGAATTGACAAGCCTATAGTAATATTGTACGATAGGCGGTATTAGTTTGTCAAATCTATGACAAACAGGATAGAAAGCCCAATATTTAATCTGTTATCAGAAACCGCAAGGCTGACAGAGTTTCCTATTACGATAACGTCTAAATTCCATAAAAAAGAGGGTGTAATGACAAGGAGAACGATAGAAACTGATCCGAGAACCACCGTATGCAGAGAAGTTCCAATGGCAGGCGATAAATTAATTGCAGTTAATAGTGAACACGTACTTATTTGGACATGCGGTCAGGGAGACGGGGTCATGATGGCAACAAGTGATGTATCTGAAATTCGACCTCTATCTGCTCTTATGATCAGAATGGAACCCTTTCCGGAACAAGTTCCGTCTGACTTGATTTTCGACCAACCTGGCAGAGTTTTTCTTATTCACATAGGCAGAACGAAAGGTGCAAAACTTCGAGAAATTCAGGAGAGAGCACAAGTTAAAAATTTAATACACATCTCTCCAGGCAGCCCTGATGACTCTGATGACCCTGATGCCTGGAGATATGACCAATGGGAGGCAGGATATGACGGAGAGGATGCCACCCTTCTGATATTTCCGGGGAGCGGAGACGAATATTCATCTTATCACATTCAATATCGATAAAGAGACGGAGCCAGCGGAAATTATCAAAAATGCTATAATAAATTAGGTGAAAAAGATCGTAGTTATACTGACAGGTTTAGGTTTAATCGGGTTGACATTAGTATTATTACGAGGGAAAGAAGAGAGCGATATTTCAGAAAAATCAACTATGAAAATAGTAAGTTTTAATCGTTGACGATCCGGACGCTCCGGGTGGTGATTTCAGCCATTGGGTTGTGAGGAACTCACCGTTATTTTTTCAAAGTTTTTGCCTTGGATACAGTATTGGATTTGCCATCGACGACCAAAAAACGGGATTTATTAAAAGCCATGTCCGGGCATATCCAAGATCAGGGAGAATTGGTGGGATTGTATAGCCGTTTATAAATTTCCTTCACTTTTCAAAGTATTTAATTTCCGGAGCGTTAGAATGCTAAAACTTAGGACCGTCCCAACAATACAACAATACAGGTTTTGATTAATCTCTGAACGCTTGGAAGTACTGCTGAGAATCAAAATTCAAACCGAACTTATCTGCAAATTGAACCATCTGATTAATAAAATCCTGACTACGAATTCCATGTTTTTGAGAATATTCAATTCCCCGATTGAATCCTGCCCGGATTTGGGATTTGATAGGTTCTTTATCAATTTGATCAGCGGGTATTTGAGCTAAGGCAGTAGTTAAAGATAGAATATCTGTCCTGTTTCCAAAGTGATGAATTTTGTTCCAATAATGATACATAATTATCCAACTGACCAGTTCAGGTTTGTTAAGGACATCCTGAGGAGATATTTGCAGGAAGACGTAATTTGAATCGCTGCGGGGATTCAGAGAAACAAGAACATTAAGGTAGAGATTTAATACTTCTTCTCTGGGCCATGTTGCCAAAACAGACTGCAGAGGTTCAGCATCACGAATTATTAATTTACCTCCTTCAAATCTGACTTTAATCTGCCTTGAAGCATAATTTCTCAGGGCTGTAAAGTATGTTAATTGCGTTTCATAACTTTTTTTTGAAATAAACGTCATAAATGTATCAATAGCTGAAGAATTAGTACGTTTTGTAATTTCTGCAGCTATATCGGGATTGAAGATGAGGTCATTGGCTGCCAGTAATTCGGCTGTCAGATAGGGCTGATCCAAAACGGATGTTATCCATTGATCAGATGTTTCATCAAACTTGGTCCGGTAACGCAATGCTTCCGCTTTAAACAATAGGGTCATAATTTCTTTTGAAGGTGTTTTATCCTTCAGAACAGGAAAATGCGAAGCAATAATTTGATCAAGCCAGCGTTGAAAAATTTCGTTTGCGGTAAATTCTTCCACATCTTTGGAATCGACTGCAGATAAGGCTCTGCCTATGGCGGCAAAGTCACGCTTGAGATCTTTCGGCTCATTCCGTTTCATTAACGGGACTAAATCATCAAGGTAAAATTTAATAAAATCGTATCCGTATTCCGAGGGTTGAATGGCGACAAATTTATAGACAGGACCGGCTAAGTCCGCGCGTCCGCCTGAAGCTTTAAAAATATCAACTAAGTAATCTAATTGTTCGGATTCCGGTTTCGCAACAGCTAAGGCCACACTGCGCGAATAATCCAGAGGATTCTGACTCATTGATGCCTGATCCAAGACCATTTGACTGATAAATTCCTGATCAACAAGATATAAGTTTTTATAGAAATCAGTCAGATCTGAAGTCAGGCGGCCATTAAAATCTGCGGCAACAACCGGATTAAACTTTTGAGAAATATCAAAAATTACATCAGGAGGTACGATGCGCAAGGTTTCCTGAACAAATTCTTTTTTTTCAAAAATCTGATCAGGAGGGAAATAGTGAAAAATACTCACAAATTCATCTGTTTGCCTACCCCGGGTGGGACCCAGTTTGTCCAAAGACGGGTAAGCCGGTTGAGGGTGATATAGTTCGCCTAAAACCATGTATTTTATTATAGATTATAATGTCAAGCTAAAATGGAAAAATAACTCGGGAAGCGGATATATTGATCGTAAATAAAACTGGAATTGTACAAAATAGTCTCCCAACAGGCAGTATTAGCGGCGTTAATGAGCTGATCGGTTTATACAGCAGATTCTGGGACTGAAGTGAGAACAGTGCCAGCAACACCATGAGGTAAATTAGGGCCTTAAAGGTGCCTACGATTAAAAAAAACAGGTCTGTTTAGCTAGTCCAGGCTTAATTAAAGAAAAGTATTGGTAAAAACGATCATTTAGCCTATCGTTATCTTATATTTCTTCTGTTATTGTCCCCTATATGATCAATTTTTCCAAAAACAGGGTTTCCTGTAAGTCCTGTAGTCTATTAATGTCATTTCGAACGAAGTTAGAAATCCAGCAAAGCGTACAATTACAGCAGCAAAGCTGCCTAGATTTCTCGGCTGAAGCCTCGAAATGACTAATGATTGTAAATCCCAGAGGAAAAACTAGAAAGTCGAAATCACCAACATTAATCTTTAATTAGGCCTTAATTTCTGGACTGTCAGGACGGTAAAACTTAGGACTCCGCCAAAGGCGGACAGGTCGTCCCAACAATACAACAATACAATTATTCATTATCCAAAAAAACATTTAAAGAAAGAGAGGGTGAAATCCTTTGAAAGCCGTAATCCATTTCAACGTTTGACCAGGCTCCGGCAGCCACACCTCTGTTGACTTGTCCTGAAATTATTATATGTTTGGGAATTTTTTGCGCAGTTAGCAAAACGTTCGGTGCATTCCCCGGCGGTCCGGTTAAAAGCGATCGTAATTGGAGCGGAGTGACATTCCATTCATATCCCCAAGCCCGAGTCAGGACGGCAAAATGATGTCTTGTAAGAAGATCGATCCATTCGATTAAAGGCAAGATATTTATTTCAGGCTCCTGATTAGCGAGGGCTTCATCTATTCCTAAAGTCCGGATCGTATTTCCGTGGAATTCCCTGTTTGAACGCATTGTATCCGGCTGCAATACCGGTACGGTCATTTTTAATATTCCACCATTTTTTAATACCCTATAAGTTTCTTCAAAAGCATGGTTTAAATCGTATAAATGTTCAAGGATATCAAAAGCATATACCACACCGAATTGTCCATCATTAAAGGGCAGAGGTTGATCGTCTATATTACATACCGCGGCTTCGATACCTTCAATTCTAGCTTTTTCAACCAATGCAGGAGCTAAATCTACACCGGAAACATGATTTAAATATTGAATCAGTCCTTTGGTAATTTGACCGGTTCCACAGCCTAAATCAAGTATATGCTGATTGAATGGCGTACCGATAAATAATCGCCTAGGGTCATTGCCCATGGAAATCCAATGTTCAAGCATTCGGTGATAAACGGACCGGTAATAGTCCTGTGCTTCCGATTTTTCTAAAAGATTATTAGGGACGGCAGGATTTACCTGAGGAAAATTAACTGACATATCTTCATGCAGTACTTGTTCTAGTAGATCAATTTCAGATACTGACAGGGAAAGGAAACACAACCCTGATTGATAAAGTTGAGTTATTGGAAGTTGTTTTGATTTACCTTCGGGATGAGACCCGGGAGGATGGAAATCACGATACATTTATGTCAGTTACTATAAAAGTATATTGAACTATATCATAAATTATCGTTATTTACGAATTTTGAAGCCTATTTGTTGTAGT
>MFJM01000020.1 GCA_001779205.1 Candidatus Gottesmanbacteria bacterium RIFCSPHIGHO2_02_FULL_39_14 | reverse complement strand
TTTCTTATAAAAATCCAGTTCTCCGTACCAGATGATATTCTTCCCGTCAATATCCTTAGAGAGCTCTCCATAATAATCCTGGTCGCGGATTTTTCCGGCCAAGACGAGCTTCATCCCCAGTTTCTTGGCCACTCTGATTGCCGCTCCCTGGTTTTTATGCCGGCCTATCGTCCCCATCATTAAAAGGTAATCCTCTTTCGGATGCGGATTGAAAGAGAATTTCTCAGTATCCACACAATTGTAAACAGTAGCCAGATAATTCAAATCAGGATAATTTTTTCGCTGATTATTGCTGATAGTAATTAACGGAGTATTATATTTTTTAAAAACTCCTGCCAATTCCTCAAATATCGGCAGATGCATCACATTAACCAGCGGTTTAGCTAATAACTTAGCCACCGGCAGAAATACTGCCTCCCCCCTCATATTATTCAAGATCACGTCATACTCATCTTTCAGTTCGATTAATTTCTCGATCACCTCCGCCAAATAAACATTCTCCACCCGAAGTTTTCTTGAAGATTCCAGGTATTCAGATTTGAGATTTAAGTTTTGGTTTTGAACTTTGAGTTTTGCCTGCCCGCCGAAGCCTCGGCGGAGGCGGGAGCTTTGAGTTTTGATAAGCTTATATCCCTCTTCCAACGACCCCTTCGGCGCAAACAATAGTACTTCATGCCCCAGCCTCGCTAATCCCCTAGCCTGGTAAAAAGCGATCCACTCCGTCCCGCCCTGACCGGGCGGCGGCACCGGTAAAACCACAGAACCAAGAATGGCAATTCGCATGTTAATACTAAGTATATATGATTATTAGCTTATCTTCAGCTGTTTATGCCTTGGGGTATGGTTATTCTTGTTCTTGGGAAAATAGGCATATTTCATATACATCAGGATAAACCTGTGGGCGATCGTCTCCCAGGAAAATTTTTCCTCTACAATCCTCCTGGCATTTTCCGCCATCTTCACTCTTTTTGCTTCATCAGACAGAAGTATATTGACTTTCTCCGCAATCTGGTTGGAATTTTTCGGCCGGACGAAGTAACCGTTCACCCCGTCTTTAACAGCCAGAGGAATTCCCCCTTTTCGGGTGACAACCACCGGCGTCTTACAGGACATTGCCTCTAGTATGACCAATCCCAACGGCTCGTCCCAGACTGATGGAGCTACAAATACTTGGGCCCGTTTATAAAATTTATTAAGCTCATTACTCGTTCCTAAGTGTCCGATGAAATGAACATTTTTCAATTGATAGTCGCGTGTCCGTTTCTCAAGATTTTCCCGTTCCGGACCCTCTCCTAGTATGACGACTTCAGCATCTATCTTTCTAGCAGCCTGAATCAAATATCTGACTCCTTTATAGGCAGTTAGTTTGCCCGCAAACATGACAACTTTTTTGCCCTTAAGATGGTATTTTTGATCTATATCTGTAGTATCCAGATTGGGATTGAATTTTCGTAAATCAACTCCTCCCGGTATCACCCGCACTTGCGATCGGAACTCATCCCCGAATACTTTAAACAACCATTCCTTGGTCCAAAATGAGTTAGGCACGATCCTTCTGGCGCGTCTTAAAGCATCCCCGGTTAAAGCATGATAGCGCTTGTCTTTTTGCAAAGTAGGCAGTTCCGATCCGTGAATGGAAATAATATAGGGAATTTGATACAAGCTCTTAATTACGCGGGCGCACCAGGATAATGGAAAAGCATGATGGACATGTATTATATTGGGAACAAAATCTTCAACCGCCGCTGTCACACTGTTGAGCATCTCTTCATAAAGTTTGATCATGTCGCGATTGCTGATAGTGGTATATAAACTGCAATCAGGCCATTCGGGGTGTCCAGTAAAAGCAACTTTTCGAGTCGTCTTCAACGGATAAAGTTCTACATTGGGAATATGTCTCTCATCCGGAGCCACCATCGCCACCTTGAAATGCCGTCCTACTTCGCTTGCCAGAAATCTGGCATAAGTCCCCGACCCCGATCCCCATAAAGGAAAAGTCTGGAGGTAGAGTATTTTCATTGAGGGAATTGTAATTTATTTAAAAATAAAAAAGCAAATCATCTTTCCTGTCAAGGTTAAACCTTGACATCAGCGCATCAAAAGTACCCGGATGAAAAATTGCGAGCCGATGATATGCCTTTTAATTCTCCAGGGTTCTATGAAAAGCCGGTATAACCATTCTATACCTGCTCTCTGCAGCCACTCCGGCGCCCTTGGCACCCTGCCTCCGATATACTCCAGACTCCCTCCCACACCCATCACCACCAACGGTTTCCCCACCGGCCAACGACTAATGACTAAAGACAAACGACTAATAAAGTATTCCTGTTTGGGAAATCCCAACGCCACAAAAAGAATATCTATTTCCCGGCTTACAATCTCTTTAACCAAATCTCGAAAATAATGGTCAGTGTTAATTTCTTCTCCTTCGTAATTTCGTATTTCGATATTCGTATTTCGAATTTCGACTTCCGGTTCTCCCAACGCTTCAATTTTTACCCCAGGATATATCTCTCGTAAGCACTTGGAGGCATCAAGTGCTAAACTGCTTCTCCCTCCTATAACTCCTATTGTGTAAGTCTTTTCGCTTGCCAACCCTACCAATTTTAAGACAAAATCAGCCCCGGTAATTCTCTTTATTTGCTTATCATGGATTCTTTTTATTGCCCAGACTACACCGGCTCCGTCCGGAATATTGATTTGAGCTGTATTGACAATCTGTTTAAAAACCGGATCCTTTTGCCCATAAACAATAATTTCCGGGTTCGGCGTAAAAATTATTAACGGTTTTATTATTTTTTTACTTATCACTTTTCTCTTATCACTTATTACTTTTAAGCACTTTCTCACTTCCTCTAGGATCTTTTCTCCCCTGTCTATAGTAATATTAACACCTAATATTTTTTTATTATTTAAGCTCATAATGTTATTCTAAATACCCTGCTAATTAAATAAAATTATACTTTTAATACCCCTTTGCATACAAATGGTATACAGGTGTTTAAATCGAGTTAAAAAACTTAATTGCTATAATACCTTAATACTATTAAAGAGGTACTATCCAGATTTTTCATTATACTATAAGGTAAAAAACATTTGCGGGAATTATTCATGAAGTTTTACTTTTATTATCTTAGAATATTATATTACAAGTCTGTTAATTCCTAGAACCTAGAACCTAGAACCTAGCTCCTAGAACCTTATTCATCTTCTGGCAATCGATCTCTTATATAGGTCAATATTTTCCAGTGCCACTCCTGTTCCCCTGACTACGCAAAGAAGAGGTTCTTCTGCCACATGGACTGCCACCCCGGTCGCCTGGGTAATAAGTTTGTCAATATTGCGAAGAAGCGCCGTACCGCCGGTCAAAACAATCCCTTTATCGATAATATCCGAAGCCAGTTCCGGCGGCGTGTTTTCCAACACTTCTTTTATGCCGATAATAATGCTATTCAAGGGTCCCTGCAAGGCAGATGTTACTTCCTCTCCGGTTAATTCGATCATTCTGGGCAGTCCGCTTAAAGAATCTCTTCCCCTGACCTCTATTTTTTTAGGTGAATTGGATTTAGTTAAGGTTCGCTGCGGCATAGCATCCCCGATCTGGATTTTAACTTCTTCGGCCATGCGTTCACCGATTATCAGGTTAAATTTTTTCTTTATAAAATTAGCAATCGCCTCGTCCAGTTTGTTTCCGGCTACCCTGACCGAATGATGCACTACCACTCCGCCAAGAGAAATAACTGCCGCCTCACTCGATCCTCCACCCGTATCGATTATCATATTGCCGCTGGCCTGGGCAATGGGTATTTTAGCCCCTATCGCTGCTGCTAGTGGTTCTTCAATCAAATACACAGTGCGTGCTCCGGCTGATAAAGTCGCATCCATTACCGCCCTGCGTTCAACCTGTGTACAGCCGGCCGGCACGCAAATCATCACTTCCGGTTTAAAAAAGCGTGTCCGTCCGCAAACCCGGTCCAGAAAATACCTCAGCATCGCCTCCGTCACAACATAATCGGCAATCACTCCATCCTTGAGAGGTCGCAAGGCAACAATATTACCCGGAGTTCGTCCGAGCATCTGTTTGGCTTCATTCCCGACTGCCACCACTCTGTTATCCTCAATCGACACAGCCACCACTGTCGGTTCATTTAAAACGACCCCCTCGCCCGTTAGATATACCAACGAATTAGCAGTGCCTAAATCGATTCCAAGTCTTTTAAATAACATATTGTTTAACCTAGGCTACCTTGGTTACTTAAGTGACTTAATTCTATCCTCCCTGTGTTATAATTACAATCGTTTTTGTGATTAAAAGACTGTTAATTTCCTTCTTTTCGGCAGTTTTCATCATTTCCATAGCCGCGGTTATTATCCTCTACGGCCGGGGTTACCGCTACGATCCGCAAAGCAAAAAGGTCAGCCCGACCGGCATTCTCTCTGTCTCATCCTATCCGGAAAAAGCCTCCGTCTATCTCGATGATAAATTAACCTCGGCCACTAATGCCTCTATCAGTCTTCCACCTGCCTGGTACCGGGTAAGGATCAGTAAAGAAGGTTACCAACACTGGGAAAAAAAGGTCAGGGTGCAGGGAGAAGTCGTCAGTACAATTGATGCCCTTCTCATCCCCAACAATCCCTCTTTAAAAGCCGTTACCGCTACCGGAATTTTTGCACCCCAACTCTCTCCGTCCATGACTAAAGTTGCTTATTTTATTACCAATAGCGATACCGATCCGGTCTCCGGCAAAACCAAAAACGGACTCTGGATAATGGAATTAATTCAGGGTCCTTTAGGAAATAAACCGGCCCCGAAACAGGTTTTCATAGCTGATAGAGCTTATAATTTAGACCAGGCGAAAATTTATTGGTCAACTGCAGAAAAAGAAATTATTCTCTCCTTTATTGATCCTAAATCTAAAACGTCATTACCCTATCTGGCTTTTCTCATCTCCCTGGAAAATGGTTCTAAAACTACACCGATTAATATCACTTCTCGGTTAAATAGTATTCTCGGGGAATGGCAACAGGATTTTATAAAGGAAGAAAATCTGAAGCTGCAATCATTGCCTCCGCAGTTGTCCTTACTCCTCTCCCAAAATACCAGCCGGATCCGTTTCTCTCCTGATGATAACAAAATCTTGTATCAGGCGACTTCCTCGGCTCAATTGGCACCTCTTATTAATCCTCCCCTCATCGGTACCAATCCGACGGAAGAAGTCAGAAAAATTGAACCCCAAAAATACTATGTCTATGACCTTAAGGAAGATAAAAATTATTATCTTTTCCCGGCCGAAAATAAATCAGATGAAGTATCTTCCCCTATTTGGTATTCCGACTCGCAACATTTACTGATTGTCGAAAAAGACAAAATCTATATCCTGGATTATGACGGCCTTAATAAGCGCTCAGTCTATTCCGGTCCGTTTATTGATAACCTGGTCATCCCCTGGCCTGCCGGGGAAAAAATAATTATTCTCACCAATTTCAATCAGCCGGGCCCTCTTGCTGATCTTTACGAAGTTGACCTGAGATAAATAACGTATGCTCGATAAAAAAACCATGGGTTTGTTTATAGGACTAATAGGGTTGGCTGTCTTTCTTTATATTTTAAGTAAAACTACCAATCTCAAACAATTTTTTAATTTTGGCAATTTTACCGCTTCCCCATCTGCCTCAACCAATTCCTCGTCAACACAGGGACGTTCAACTTTCTTCGACCTTTTACCTACCCCTACTCCCTAACCCATAGTCTTTCTCTTTCTCTTGTTGTATAGTTTTTTTACAAATCTGATGCAGGATATTACCTATGAATAAGTATTTACTCTTAAATATAGCCGGATTTAATATCAAGACTGCTTTTTATCGTGCAAAATACAACCATATACAATCGGCATTATATTATGAAATTGAAAAAAATCTCACAGGGTTTATCATCACAACAAAAACTCCGGGAAAATGTGACTTTTATATTGATATTAAACATGTCTCATATCATAAAACGTTAATAACCAAAGAAGATTTGATAGAAACTTACTATCTTCCATATTTCCATATGATAAAAAATAGAAGACTAGCTACTTATTACTACATTAATCTCCATATTTTTCTGCATATACTGGATTTTATCTTAAAGAAATTACTTATGAATCATGGTTTTATTCTGCATGCTTCAGCTGCGTCCATCAACGGAAAAGCAAATATTTTTCTAGCGCCATCAGGCGGAGGAAAATCTACTATTACCAAATTTCTACCTGATTATATCAAAACAATCGGTGACGATAATATTATTATCAGAAAGCATAATAACGAATATATGGTTTTCCAGACGCCTTTTGAAGAAAAAAACCGGTTGAACAAAAACAACGTTGGATACAAATTAAAAAATATTTATTTTCTGAAGAAATCCACGAAGACAGCCGTAACAAAGATTTATGACAAAGATCAAAAATATAAAAAATTATTATCTTCTATCCTTGCAGGAAAAAATGATATTCAAAAAATTATCCCGACAGTTTTATTATTTTTAGATAAATTTGATAACTTCTATAAGTTGGAATTCAGGAAGTCTAAAAAGGAAATAACAGAGTTTTCTAAAGGATTAACAGCAACCGGCCGTACAACCCGAACCGGATCCGCAAGGGGTACATAACTGACCTCCGCAACAACAATCCGTTAATGCCAATAAATTACTCTCATAAATTATATCATTAAAAAATAATTTGCAATTGATTTTTGTTGTCTTTATTCTGGGTTGAGTATATCTAATCTTTTTCAATCTATGATTTTTCATATACTTCAAATCTGTAATTTGATATTCCTTCGCTTATCATCATATCGGAAAAGTGAGTTATATTATCACCAATTTTTAAATCAGATACTCGGATTGGTTTCCTGTCTGAACCGGCTATTTTATAAATATTATTATCATCTGTCCGTATACTTGTCACATCTATTGTTTTTCCGTTCTTATCAGCAATTGTAAGAAGTACCATTGTTCCGTTCTCGTGATATGTGATGCTTGCAAGCTTTCCTCTGATTTCCTGGGAAATCGTCAATTTATGACTTTCATTTCGCCTTAATTTTGCTAACGCTTCTATAATTTGCGGGTTGATCAACGGTTCTCCAGAAGATTCGATATCTTTCAAACTTTGCTTTACGATGTCTTTTGCAACTACATCATCTAGACTATCCGATCCAACAGATACAATATTATTTTCTACTGTATCTGGTTTATCAGTAACTCCGGATTTATTTTTTGAATATACAAAAAAATAAAACCCGGCCTCTGCCATAGTAATGGCTATCAATATCAACAGACTAACTTTTAGTAGTTTTACCATTGCATATAATATATTACCTCAACTTTTTGTAGTAATAAAGGCCGCCCCTATAGATCTTTCTCCGGACGGGC
>MFJM01000019.1 GCA_001779205.1 Candidatus Gottesmanbacteria bacterium RIFCSPHIGHO2_02_FULL_39_14 | reverse complement strand
TTCCCGAAATGGACGATCCGGCGCAGACTGCCGGCCGGTAATAGGCCGCAGAGATTTTGCAGGTATCTGACGTGGGCGACCAGGGGCCGTTATTGACGGCGACATAAGCAAATATTTGCATACTGTTTAATCCGCCTCCGTTAGGTTGCCAGATATTCCAGTCGTGGACTACCAGTTCGGAAGCCTGGAGCGTTCTGTTGCCGGTTCTTCTTAGGGTAGTATCGGGATCTTTAAATAACAGAGGATATGATCCTGTTCCGGGGGGACAATCGTTGGATTGGGTTTTGATGTCTCCGCCGGAAGTAACACAGACTACCCTGGGAATTCCGTTTTCGTCCGGATTGATCGGATTTCTGACTTCAAAAAAGAAATCGGTGGCATCCTGACTGGAGGTGGCGCTTAAAGTGGCCGTTTCGCCGGTTTTAAATTCAGGTTTGTCGATGGTGGCTGAGACGCAGGCCAGTCCGCCGGCGCTTCCGTCACAGCACTTGCAGATGACATTTCCGTCAGGTCCCTGGCTGCCGTCAGAAGTGCAGCGGGTGCCGGAAGTAGCATTGCAGACATCCCCGACATTTATTCCTTCGCATTTGGGATTGGAATGAACTGAACAGGGACCGCTGCCGGTGCCGCCGCCTTTACAGGCTCTGTCTCCACCGTCACCGCCGGTATTGCATTTGCAAAGCGGTTTGCCGTCGCTGCCGGTTTCGTTTAAGGGATTAGTACAAACAGTACTGCCGGTGCAGACATCACCCAAATTTCTTCCGGTACAGAGGGGATTGGAATCCGCTGAACAAGCTTTACCAGTCCCGTCGGGAGGCGGTTTGCTTTTGCCGCATTTGCAGATATAACCGTCAGGTTCCTTTGTCCCGTCGGTAGTACAGTGGTTACCTCTAGTCCAGCCACATTGGTCACCAATAGTTTTCGTCTTACAGAATTCATCGGATTTACTTAGAGAACAGGGATCGCCGTCTATTGGTCCTGTGCTACTTCTCTTACAGCATTCCCATCCACCACCAAATTTATTTATACAATAATCTTGACCTGCCGGAACAGTGCCGTAAGTACAAACATTGGGTGTGCAGAAGCCACCATTCGAAGTACAGGTATCATTATTAGGGGCAGCGCCCTTTTTACAGCAAACTTTTTTTTGTGGATCTTTATCACAACGACCTCCCTCACCGGGAATAGTATCTGCTGGACAATCATATATATCCAGGACACAAGTATTACCGTTTAGTTCGCATTCTGACTTTGGAGTTGATTCTGGAACGCATCTAACATTTTCAGGTGGACAATTCTTAGTGTCCGTTTCTTCAACATATCCTTGACAGCAGGATTTTCCCGCCGGTAGACATTCATTGGAATAACATCTATTTGGAGGTGGCCCGCTGTCTCTAATACAACAACCATACTTACTACCGTGTAATTTTGAGCAGTAATTATCATCATCAATAAAACTCGTTTTACAGTCTCGGCCAAGTGCACAATAACCGCCTTGATAAGCACAAGTATCAGTACTTGCTTGAACCTGGAGGGTAGACTTTTGTTGAAGGGATATACCGATATATGTTGCTCCAATGAGGAGAGTTATAAAAATAAATAACTTTAAAATTATTTGTCCTGAATTCTTATGTAAAGTTTTGATGATTAATTTCATTTCAAATGACACTGATGTTGAGTTTGTTAATATTTTTCTTGTCCAGGATATCCTGGCCGGAGGTGGCCACAATGGTTTTTGACTCATCAATACTGATCACAGCCTGGCCTTTATTGGAGAGAGCCTGGAATTTTATATAACCAACTGGAGCACTGCCTTTGGGCAGGATAAGAGTATTGCCGTCGAAGGTAGCCACGCCGGAAAGTCTCACATGATCACTGCCGGTGGTGTTAATAGGATAGTTATTGAAAAAATTTCCGGTAATCACCGAGACGACTTTTAAATATTGGGGATTAAAGCGGACGACAAAGTCAGCCGCCGCAACCTCACTGTTATTGGAGTCAAGGGTCATGGTTACTGTAAGTTCTTCACCGGCAGATATCTTTTCTTTATCAGATTGCAGGCTGAGTTTGGCATTTTTAGGTATATTATCCTGGTCGGATTTGGATTTTATTAATTTTTGGAAAATGAAGGAAACAGCCAATCCCAGAATAAAAAAGGCAATAATAAAAATGACCGTCCGGTTATTACGGATTTGTTTGGATTTCCTCACCATGATCTATATCTACAATAGTTTATTAAAAATGCTTATGTCAAGCACAATATCAGTCATGATAAAATAGCATTAATTATGGTACTTTCGGACAGGGACATCAGAAAATGTTTAGCTTCTGGGAAGATTAAGATCGATCCCCAGCCTGATTTGAGAACACAACTGGGATCATGTTCGATTGATTTGAGGCTAGGTCGGACTTTCAGGATTTTTGAGCACAGCAAAGTAGCTTATGTTGATCCGTTTGATGCCAAAAATACCGATAAAGTAACCAAGTTAATCGAAGTCAAGGATAAAGAGCCGTTTATTCTTCATCCAAGTGATTTTGTCTTAGCAACTACTATTGAGAGTTTTACCCTGCCGGATGATTTATTGGCCAGGCTAGAGGGAAGATCATCTTTAGGACGGTTAGGAATTGTTGTTCACTCGACAGCCTCGATTTTTGAGCCGGGGTGGCGGGGAAAAGTAGTCATGGAGTTGGGAAATTTAGGCCGGATGCCGATTGCTTTATATCCCGGCATGAGGATTTGCGCCCTGACATTTGAAAGGTTGACAACTCCAGTAGAAGTACCATATTACCGGAAAAAGGGAGCCAAATATTTGGATCAAGATACCCCCGGAGCTTCAAAAATCAATCAGGAGGGTTGAATCTATGAATTTATCCTTCAGAATGCGGCCGCGAAATTTAAAAGAGTTTATCGGCCAGGAACATCTGGTAGGGAAGGGTAAGATTATAAGGCAGATGATAGAGACGGGTAATCTTTTCTCAATTATATTTTGGGGACCGCCGGGAAGCGGTAAAACTACTTTAGCCGAAATTATTGCTACTTCTTCCAAATCTGATTTCCATCATATTTCAGCAGTAGAAAGCGGCAAAGAGGACCTAAAGAGGATCATTGAAAAAGCTAAAATTAATAAAAATTACGGACAAAAAACAATCCTTTTCGTTGATGAGATCCACCGTTGGAATAAAGCACAGCAGGATGCCTTATTACCTTATGTGGAAAGCAGCCTGATTACGCTTTTCGGAGCCACCACCGAGAATCCTTCTTTTGAAGTAATTAGCCCGCTTCTTTCACGCTGCCGGGTATTCGTGTTAAATGGGTTGGATTTTTCCGAATTAAAATTAATTCTTGATCAGTCACTAACGGACAGGGAGCGGGGATTTGGTAGTAGTAAAATGATTCTGGATGAGTCCGGGAAAGAGTTGTTAATTAGATTATCAGGAGGAGACGCCCGCATCATGCTCAATGCATTGGAGATGGCGGTTGTCTCCTATAAAGACAAGAAAATAAGCTCCGATTCCATAAAAGAAGTCTTTCAGACCAGGTCAGCCGGGCTCTATGATAAAAAAGCAGATGAGCACTATAACATAATCAGTGCTTATATAAAGAGTGTCAGGGGATCAGATACGGATGCGGCGCTCTATTATCTGGTCAGAATGTTGGAGCTTGGAGAGGATCCCAAGTTTATTGCCAGAAGAATGATAATTTTAGCATCGGAGGATATAGGTTTGTCTGATAGGGGCGCCCTAATTCAAGCTAATGCTGCATATGAAGCAGTTGACAAAATAGGCATGCCGGAAGCACAACTAATCCTTGTGCATATTACCATCTATCTTGCCCAGGCTAAAAAATCCAGAGCAGTTCCAAACGCTTTAGGGCGTGCCAAACAAGCAGTCTATGATTTTCCCAATGAACCGATACCGTTGCACTTAAGAAATGCTCCGACTAAATTAATGAAGAAATTAGGTTACGCCAGAGATTATATCTGGAGCGATAGTTACGTCGGGCCTGCCGGCAATAAGTCATTTTTGCCGGAGAAACTGAAAGGAAAAAAGTTTTATAATCATGGATAAAAATTTTAAATATTGCCCCAGGTGCCGGACTAGAATCATTCAGATTAATCGAGGTAAGGAATTATCCTGCGAAAAATGCGGTTTCTATTATTATCGGAATGCCGCCCCGACAGTGGCCGCTATTCTAGTAAACAGTAAACGGGAAATTTTATTGGTTAAAAGAAAATTTCCTCCTTACAAAAATTATTGGGATTTACCGGGCGGGTTTGTCGATGATAATGAAAATTTGGAAAAAGCACTGGTCAGGGAAGTAAGGGAGGAATTAAATATTATTTTGGATAGTTATGGCTATATTGGATCAGCGACTGATTCTTATCCTTATAAAGGCATAATATATAAAACAATAGTAGCAGTATATACATCCACTATTGAGGATAAAATTACCCTTGGGGATGATGTTGTTGATTACTGCTTTTTTCCGAAAAATAATTTTCCTAATCCTCAATTTGCTTTTCCGGGATTGGCAAAAGTGGTGGAGAAATATATTAACCAAAATATCTCCCCTTGACGGAGAAGTTTTAAAGATAATAATCTAATAGTAGATGCGAAAATAAAGTAGCGAAGGGGGGTGATCGTAAATGGATAAACAAATGAAGGAATGTTTTAAGCCGCATGCAATGCTCCATACAGTATTCGGAATCGGTATCGGGATGGTGTTAAGCAATTGGCTGACCGGTTTTTCCGGACAAACAGGATTGGTAATAGGACTATTTGTAGTATTAACCGCTTTTATGGGTGAATTTTACCTCGCCGGGAAGAAAAAATGAAGAAAAGGGGATTATTGATAACTTTTGAAGGTTTGGAGGGAAGCGGTAAATCAACTCAGGTGGGTTTGTTAGCCAGCAAATTAAAAGAACTTAACAGGCAGATAAAGGTAACCAGGGAGCCGGGGGGAACCAGAATTGGGGAACTTATACGTCAGATTACCCATAACCGGGAGAATGTGGATTTAACAGCTGTAGCCGAAAGTTATTTGATGGCTGCTTCCCGGGCTCAACATGTGCGGGAAATAATAAGACCGGCAATTGAGGCCGGATTAATTGTTTTGTGCGACCGGTTTATTGATTCCAGTTTGGCTTATCAGGGGTACGGCCGGAGGTTGGGAGAAGAAGCAATTTTTCAACTGAATAAATTAGCCACGGATGATATTTTTCCTGATTTAACTGTATTTTTGGATATTACTCCGGAGGAGGGATTTAAGCGAAGGAACGGGACGGATAAAATTGACAGGTTGGATTTGCAGCAGGCGGATTTTTATAAAAGAGTATACCAGGGATATAAAAAAATAGCCGGAAAAAATAAAGAGAGATATTTTATAGTTGATAGCCACCAGCCTATTAATACCGTGGCAGATAAAATTTGGAAGAAGGTGGTGAGGATGAGATGAATAAAATTTTATTAGGAATTATAGGAGCTGTTGTTCTCTTGGGATTTATGTTTTTCGGTACGTATAACAGCTTAGTGACTAAAACGACAGCCATAGACGGACAATGGGCGCAAATAGAAGCCCAATACCAGAGGCGCTATGATCTTATTCCCAATCTGGTCGAGTCCACCCGCGGATTTTTGACTCAGGAAAAAACTATTTTTGAGGAGATTGCCCGGGCCCGCACTCAATACGGAGGAGCCAAAACTGTGGATGAAAAGGTAGCTGCAGCCGGAGGATTAGAATCGGCTTTAGGCAGGTTATTGGTGATAGTTGAAAATTATCCTAATCTTAAGTCCAATGAGACGGTTGCTAGACTGATGGATGAACTGGCCGGTACGGAGAACAGGATCAGTGTGGAAAGGCGCCGCTTTAATGAGCTAGTCCAGGATTATAATCTGACGATTAAAAGAATTCCGACGAATATTATTGCCGGAATGTTCAGATTTGGCGAGCGTCCTTATTTTGAAGCGGCAACCGGGGCAGAAGTACCTCCGAGAGTGGATTTGTGAGAAAAATAATCGGTTTTTTTATCTTTTTCTTTTCAATTATTTTTCCCGTTTTCGCGGTTGATTACCCTAATCCTTCGGGCTTTGTCAATGATTACGCCAATCTATATTCAACAGAATTTAAAAATAATTTGGAAAATAAATTGAGCGAATTTGAGAAGACAACGACGGCGGAAATTGCAGTTGTAACTATTAAAAGTCTGGAAGGGGAGAGTGTTGAGGAGTACGCGGTCCGACTGTTTGAAAAATGGCGGATAGGCAAGGAGAAAGAAGATAACGGGCTCTTGCTGTTAATTGCTAAAGATGATCGGGAAGTGAGAATTGAGGTTGGCTACGGTTTGGAACCTTTAATAACAGACAGCCGGGCAGGAGATATCATCAGGAGAGATATTATTCCTGAATTCAAAAGCAGCAATTATGAGGCGGGAACAGAAAAAGCTATTAACAGTCTAACGGCATATATTAAAGGTGACAGTAAAACTGGCGAAACCGGTAGGACGGAAGCTGATTGGGACAAGATCGGAGGCTGGGTGGTGATGCTGATAATTTTAATGATGTATTTGGGCAGTTTTCTGGGCCGGACCAAGGAAATTTGGCCGGGTGGAGTAATCGGGGCGGCAGCCGGATTAATTGGAGGATTATGGATAAATCTGCTAACAGCCATATTTGGGGTGATTGTATTAGGTTTGTTTGGCCTTTTGCTGGACTATTTTCTGACAGCGGTCTATAAATACCGGAAAGAACATCACCAACCGACCGGTTGGTGGCAAAGCGGGGGAGGTTTTTGGCGGGGAAGCGGCGGGGGTGGCGGTTCGTTCGGAGGGTTTGGCGGCGGTTCCTCCGGCGGCGGCGGAGCTTCCGGGAGGTGGTAATGTAAAATTGTAAATCTAATGCATATTGACAAATTTAATGTAAATGGTAAAATCTAATGCATATGATTCATTACGTTACAATTACTTCCCAAGGACAAATTACCATACCCGTTTCATTAAGGCGAAAATATTCTTTTACCAAAGCGAGTAAAGCTATATTAATGGAGGAAAAAGATCAGCTTATCCTTAAACCGGAGACGGATATTTTATCTTTGCAAGGGATTTTTAAGACAAAGAAAAAAATTCCATTTCGTAAAGTGAGACAAGCATTTGAAGAAGCTTTAGCCCGTGGTGAAGCATGAAGGAATATATCTTAGACACAAATTGTCTTCTTCGGTATCTGCTCCACGATAATATTGCTCAATCGAATAAAGTAAAAAAATTTTTCAGTCAAGCACTTAGCCTTAAGATCAGTATTATGATCCCTATAGTGGTTTTTACAGAAACAGTTTATGCAATGGTTAAATTATATAAGTTTGAAAGAATAATTGTTGCAGATAAGTTAAAGACAATTGTCAATAATGCTTATCTTGAAATTGAAAGACGGGAAATTCTTTTACAGGCGTTAACACAGTTTGCAGATTCTAACTTCAGTCTAATTGATTTATTATTATATTTTGAAGCTAAAAAGACCGACAAAGAACTTCTCACCTTCGACCGGAAACTGAAGAAATTAAATATTTAATACATATTACAATACATATTTTAATACTTGACAAAATATGTAATTTAAATTTAATTTAAATTAATATGGATATAAAAATTATTCCTATTTCTGATTTTATTAGAAAATTTGGCGAATATACTGCAATTTTACCTAAAATTGATAAGTTAATTCTTACGCGCGAAGGAAGGCCCTTTGCAGAG
>MFJM01000018.1:4700-12734 GCA_001779205.1 Candidatus Gottesmanbacteria bacterium RIFCSPHIGHO2_02_FULL_39_14 | reverse complement strand
TCACTCCCATGATTTATGATAACTTCCTGGGCGATTTATTAAATGTGAAATATCTTTTGAGTTTGGCCCCTCTTGCGGAATCAAATTATTCCCTGGCAGCCAAAGAAGGTACAACTTACCTTTATCAAAAATCCGACTTTTTTCCCAGGTCATTTTTAACCGCAGAGGCAGTCAGAGTCTATAATGATCAGGAGGCAATTAATGAAATGTATAAATTGGGATCGGGTTTGCGTCATACGGCAGTCATTCAGGAGAATTTAGAGATAACGCCTTTACCCCTTGATCCTCAGGAGGCCGCTGATATTATCAGTTACCGGCCATGGGAAATAGTCATAAAAACAAGTACAAAATATCCCCGTCTTTTGGTATTAAGCGAAATTTATGATCCGCTTTTGACCGCAGCAATTGACGGCATAGAAATAAAAACGCTCAGAGTGGATCTTTCCCTGACCGGTGTTGTGGTACCGGAAGGCGATCATGAAATAATTTTCAGACAAAAACTATTATGAAAATATCGGTTGTTATTCCGAACTATAACGGCAGGCAGCTGCTGGAGAAAAATTTGCCTATTGTTATAAAAGAAACCAGGGGATGCGAAGTGATTGTAGTCGATGATGCTTCAGACGATGACAGTGTGGAATTTTTAAAAACGCACTTTCCTGAAGTCAAAGTATTAATCAGCAGTAAAAACAGGGGTTTTTCTTCAACCGTCAATTACGGATTTGAAAAAGCCGAAGGGGAGCTGATTTTACTTCTCAATACTGATGTTTATCCTTTACCGGGTTTTATGGAACCCCTGCTTTCATATTTTGAGGATCCGGCTGTCTTTGGCATCGGCCTTTTACAGGAAAGCCGGGAAAAAGAGGGAGTAATTTTAAGAGGCAGGGGATTGGGAGAATTCAGGCGCGGTTTTCTGGTCCATTGGGGGGGTGAAGCGGATAAAAAGGATACATTGTGGATTTCGGCAGGCGCGGGCATTTTCCGTAAAAATCTCTGGCTAAAATTAGGAGGTTTGGATGAGAAATATAACCCTTTTTATTGGGAAGATATCGATCTCTCCTGGCGGGCCGTTAAAAAGGGCTATAAAATTTATTTTGAACCCCAATCTAAAGTTGTTCATGAACAAAAAAAAGGTGCTATCAGAAACAAATATACACCTGATCATATAAAGAGGATTGCTTACCGCAATCAATTCTATTTCATCAGAAAAAATTTTAACAATCCGTCAAGCTTATTGCGGCATTATTTATGGTTGCCTTATCATTTTTTGAAAGCCGTCAAAAGGCGGGATTGGGCATTTTTTAGAGGATTTCTCGATTCATTTAATTTCAGCTGATTTCCAAATATTACACCTATCTTTCCGGATTAAAATATGTTAAACTTGGAGACAGGTTTAAAATTTCGATTTTTTCCCTACTTTTATGTATATTGATTCTGGTTTGGTTAAAAAATATGAGAGTTTTTCTGATTTAAGGAAAAAAGTAGAAGAGGAAAAAATTCTTAAAATAAAGAACCGCCTCAATAAAAATCCTTCTCCGACTACCACTGAATCAATTTTAGGCGCATTCCTGGAAATGTATCAGCCTCAAGTATTTCCATTTATCCCGGTATTAATCGAAAAAGGATATTTGGTTGAACCTTCATCAGGTTTTTGCGGTAAATATCAAGAGTGCCAGGCTTTAAACGGCATGTTTCCGATTGACGATACCATTATAAATAAACTTTTAAAAATAAAAGTTAAAGTCTTTAAGTCGACCAGGAGCAAATCAATCAAATTCTGGCCGGAATCGGCAGACCTTAAAAAAATATCCGATAAATATGAAGAAATAGTTGAAGTTTTGCCAAATCGGAACATGTCCGTTGACCCTGCTGAAACTGAAGAAGCTGTTTCATTCCGCCGGAAATATATTCCTAAAAACTTAACACTTAAAAGAAACAGACTGTTTGAAATAATGAAATTCAAGGTAGTTGAATCAGTTAATAAACAGGTTAAAAGCAGGAAATTGAAGAAACCTCAGGCAACGGATACGGAATTGAGTTTGGGAGTTTATCTTGAAAGAATCGAGCCTCAGGTCAGACAGGCAGTTTTAATGATTAACCGTAAAGGCCACAGTACGGACGTTTCCGGTTTCATGGATACGATTGACACACAATCATTGGCAGGTGATTTTATTTTGGAAGATGAGTATATCGAAAGGATAAGAAATTTGGGTGTCTCAATTGAAACCAACCCCAGCGGTTATACAGTTCTCCAATTTAAACCGGAAGAAGCCGATATCGAAGCGATAAGAAAAAAATGGACGTCTATCGCTTCAATTTTTCCCGCGACCGGACGCAAAGCTGATCCTTCCATGACGAGGAAAGCCAGGGAATTCCGTCAAAGATTTTAACTAAAATACTCCGATTGTTCCCCTGTTTTGGATCTGACCGGTTTACGTAAAGTCACGACACTTAAAGAAACCTCTTCAAATCAAGATTTGGCAGAATACCAAATGCCGTAAATATAGGCTTTCTGTGGTAAAATAAGCCGATGAAAAGAGTTTTGGCGCTTCTTGGCGTCATTACTTTTATAGCCGTGTTCCTGCGGCTTTTTAATTTGGGAAAAACACCCATCGCTTTGGAATGGGATGAAGTGGCTTTGGGTTACGATGCCTATTCCATCCTCCAGACGGGAAGGGATCAGTTCGGCCATTTTTTACCAATTAATTTCCGTTCTTTGGATGACTGGAAGCCTCCACTATACGTTTACTCCTCCATTCCCGGTATTTTCTTATTCGGTCTTAATGATTTCACTGTCCGCTTGCCTTCAGCAGTTTTCGGATCACTGGCTGTAATTTTAGTTTTTTTTCTGGTCAGGGAGCTTTTCCGAAACCACTCCGAAAAGAATCAGCTTGCTTTATTGGCCGCCTTGTTTTTGGCAATATCCCCCTGGCATCTGCAGTTTTCCCGGGCAGCCTTTGAAACCAATCTGTCGGTAACTGTGACGATTGCGGCGGTTCTAACCTTTCTGGTAGGTATCAGAAAAGGCAATTTTCTGTTTTTTTTGTCGGCTACACTTTTCGGCTTAGGGCTTTTTTCATATCACTCCACGAGAGTTGTGACACCGTTACTCTTGATTTCCCTGATAATTCTGTTCAGGAGACAGTTGCCGGATAAAAAAACCTTAATCGGATTTTTTGGGATCTATCTTGTTTTCTGGCTATTTTTTCTGCCTATAGCTTTAAACCGCGATGCACAGATCAGATTTATTGTCACCAATGATTTGAAAGTGGAAGCTAACCAATCCAGGGCTGCCGGGGAAATCGCCCTTGATTTGGATATCAGTCATGAAGCATATACAACCGGCCGGCTCTTCCATAACCGGCGCCTCAGTATTTACAATTATGAAAACCTCAAACGGATAACTGCCAATTATCTGTCGCATTTTTCGCCCAAATTCCTGGTGGTAGAGGGTGATGCTCCGCTTCATCACGCGCCCGGTTTCGGTATGATTTATTTCTTCGATTATATTTTTATTATCAGCGGTCTGGGTTTCTTCATATTGAAATATGCCAAAAGGATGAATCTGATTTTGCCTTTGTGGTTATTATTGGCGCCCCTGCCGGCCTCGCTCACCTGGCAGGCTCCACACTCTGTCAGAAGTGAAATAATTCTGCCGACTTTGCAAATTTTTGCCGCGTTAGGGATATGGAATATTTTGAATTATCTCAGAAAGGAGTGGGATATTCTTTTCAAAGCTGCTGTCTGGGTATGGCTGCCTGTCTTCATATTTTCATTCGGCAAATATTTACACCACTACTATTTCCACACCAATTATCAATTATCCAGAAATTGGTTATACGGCCGCCGCGAGGCTGTCGAGTTTACAGAAAGTCTAAAAGCAGACTATGATAAAGTGCTTGTTTCTTTGGGAACGGATATGCCGCATATTTTTTGGTTGTACTATACGCAATATCCTCCCCGGCAATATTTAAGTGAGGGTGGTACGGTTTCAGGCGGTTTTGCCGATGAAAGGAATAAATTTGATAAATATGAATTCAGGAATTTTAAATATCATGAATTGACTGGTCCGGGAAAATATCTGCTGGTTGGTCCTCCCCGTGATTTTCCGCCACAAGCCAGGATTCTGAAGACTATCCGCTACCTGGACGGTTCTGAAGCCTTGCTAATCGGAGAAAACCTGCGCGAATAATATGCTGCCGATATTAACTTTGTATTTAATAATCATACAGAGCGCATTGCTGAGATTGTGGAAAATCAGCTCTGTTCCTCCTCAGACTGAAAATACGGTTATCATACTCAGAATATTTTCGGCAGCGGCAGGCATATTGCTGACATGGATTGTTTTTTATCTGGCAAAGCAATTTAATTTAAACCGCAAAACAGCGTTATTGTCTGCCTGGGTTTATTCAGTCTTTCCCTGGGCAATTGAACAGGGCAGGATTTTTTCTTCCGTTAATTTAACGGCAGTTGTTCTTTTCTTATCGGCAATATTTTTACTAAAATATTTATTTAAAAAAAATAATACGAAATTAATTTTGAGGCTTATACCCTTTGTTTTTGCCGTTATACCCGGTATTTGGTATATAAAATTCAAGTTTTTATTGCCCGTTACTTCTATATTGAATAATTTATTTATTCTAATATCGCCTAATCTGCTGTTCTACCGGAATATTACCTTTTGGTGGGGAGGTTTGAAAGAATTCGGAATTATGTTCCTGTCTTTTTTACCTTTTTTAATAACCGGAATAATAAAGTCAATTACCGGACGGAAATTCTTACTGACATCAGTTGTTTGGCTGCTGTTTTTTTCCGCGTTCAGTCCTGACTTTCCGGAAAGTAGGCTTTTTTATTTATCGGTTCCTCTATGGTCGGTTTTAATAGGGAACGGTATAGCCATTTCCTTCAGACTTAAAGATAAATTCTATAAAACTCTGATAATCTGTTTATTACTTTTTATAATTTACGAATATGCCCAACTATTGCATTACTACTTCCGGCATTATCCGATTTCCGTTTCGGGCAATCTAGATAAAATACATGGAATTTTTTAAAAGAAAGAGATTTACATTTATTTTTTTAATTCTGATCTTTGCCGCGATTATCAGATTTTACCGGCTTGATACCATTCCCGGCTCTCTTTATACAGACGAAGCCAATCAGGGCTATAATGCTTTCTCCTTATTGCAAACCGGCAAAGATGAACATGGGTTTTTTTCCCCCGTATCTTTAAGATCCTTCGGTGACTGGAAACCTCCTTTACAGACATGGCTGATGATGCCTTTTATAAAATTTATCGGTTTAACGGAAATAGCAGTCCGGCTTCCATCCGCTATTCTGGGTGTGGCCTCTGTCTATCTTTTATATCTGTTTATAATAATTCTCCTTTCTGATTTTAAATACAGATTCAGGATTGCCTTATTGTCAGCCTGGTCTTTAGCGGTGTCCCCCTGGCATATTCTGGAGAGCAGAAGTGCCATGCTTGTGGCAGTGGCGATTTTTTTTCTTTTGCTGGCTGTTTATTTATTTATCAAAGGTATAAGGAATAAAATTTACCTGATTCTTTCCTTTTTTACTTTCGGTTTTTCTTTGTATGCCTATTACGGCTTGAGAGTAGTGGCGCCACTTTTAATTTTGCAGCTGCTGGTTCTCTACCGGCAAAGATTTCTTCAAAAACCCCATCACTTATTTTTACCATTGGTTGTGCTGGTCTTATCCGTATTGCCTTTGATTGCCGGTTTTACCCGAAATCGCGATGTTTTATTCGGACGCGCCAGAACGGTAAGCGTTTTTTATGATCGGGGGGTGAAGTTAAAACAATGGGAACTGATGACTCAGGACGGCTTGGAAGCACCTTCTATTTTTGTCAGGTTTTACCATAATAAAGCATATCTCTATTTGCGTCAGATTTCCGCAAATTTTTTAAGCCATTTCGACGGACGTTATTTATTTTTAAAAGGAGATACCGTCCAGCCGTTTCAAATTCCCAATACGGGCATAATGTATCTTCCTGACGGACTTTTTCTGATAATTGGCGGTGTTTTTGTTTTGACCGGATTTGGACAACTGCCAAAAAAAATGCTGATAGGGTGGTTGATAATCTCCCTTATCCCAGCCGCTTTGACTTTTATGGTTCCAACCAGTAACCGGACTTTTAACGCTCTCGTTCCTTTTATGGTAATGACGGCTGCAGGCTTAAGTGTGCTACGTAATAAAAGAGCAATTTTTGTCATAAGCTTAGTCTATATGGCGGCAACAGGATATTTTTTCCGGCAGTACTTTATTAATCTTAATTCATATCATAGTGACTGGTGGAATTACGGCTGGAGGGAGGTCGTTATGCAAACAGCCAAAATATCGTCCAAATACGACAATATTATCGTAGCCGACATTAACGGTATGCCTTATATCTATTACCTTTTTTATAACCGCTACGATCCCGGTAAATACCAGACGGAAGCTATCAGGACTTATACGGCTGATCAGTTTGGTTTTGAACATGTCGAAGGTTTTGATAAATTTCTTTTTCCCAATCAATTGGACTGGCCGCAGGTGAAACGTTCCCCTTTAAAAAATACGCTTTATATTGTGCCGGCAAGTCTGACAGCTGATACTGGCTTTTTTTATGAGGTCAAAGATCCTCAGGGTTTAGCTTTGTTCCGTTTTTATGAATTTTAAAACCCGATCCATATTTTTACTTGTCCCAATTGTTATTCTAAGTATTTTTTTGAGAGGTTATCTGCTGGGTAAAATTCCGGCCGGATTAAACCGTGATGAAGCTGCTATTGGTATTACAGCCTACAGCCTTAGGCAGACAGGCAGTGATGAATACGGACAAAGTTTCCCCCTGTCCTTTAAATCTTTCGGTGATTGGAAATTACCGGCTTATATTTACGCCTCAATTCTTCCGGTCGAGGTTTTAGGCCTGAATCAATTATCAGTCCGTTCAGTCTCATTTATAGCCGGAACACTAACGGTAGTACTTGCTTTTTTTATCGGTAAAGGGGTCTTTCGTTCTGTTAAGGCAGCTTTATTGACCGCGTTTATGCTGGCCATAACGCCCTGGCATATTCATTTTTCCAGGATTGCTTCAGAGGCTAATCTGGCCGTATTGTTCGTCTCAGCCGGGACAGTGATTTATTTATACCGCTCTTATTCATTAAAGTGGTTAATAATTGCTTCGATTTTTTTCGGCTTAAGCTTATTTACCTATCATGCTAATCATGTTTTTAGTCCCTTATTATTTTTATTCCTTCTTTTTAATTTAAGGAAAGACAAAATTAAGGCATTTATTTTTGCGGCTCCCTTTCTAGTACTGGCTCTGATTATTTTTTCACAAACTTTATTCTCGGCAGATAAAACGAAATTGGCCGGTCTATCTTTTTTCGCTGACCGTTATTCCCTTTACGAAAGGACGGATTTGTTGAGATTGGATCATTCAGCTGATTTTTCGGTATCCAGGCTTCTTCATAACAAGATTACTTATGTGAGCGGCAGATTTACCGAAGGATTCCTGAGAAGCCTGTCTCCTGAATTCCTGGTTATCAGGGGAGGCGGGAACAGTCAGCATAATATCCCGAATTTCGGTAATCTTTACATTTGGGAATATCCTATTCTTTTCGCCGGTATCTATTTTATTTTCAGGCACAGATTGCCATGGCGTATATTGGTTATTTTCTGGCTGCTGGCAGCGATTTTGCCCTCAGCCATAACCCGCGACAGCCCTCATTCTGCCAGGATGTTTCCTGTCATGCCTCTCATGGCTTTGTTAACCACAGCCGGTCTTAGGTTTATACGCGGCTGCTTATTATCATTAGTATTTACCACGGTTATGTCCCTTTCACTTTTAACCTATTTGGATCAGTATTTTCTTCATTTTCCCGTCAATTCTGAGAAAATGTGGGGTGGGGGATACCGCCGACTGGTTGAATCTGTAGGTAAGTATCAGCCTGAATACCGGGAAATAGTGATGGACAAGCCGGAGAATTCCCCTTATATCTATTTCCTTTTTTATAATAAAATAGACCCCGGCTA
>MFJM01000018.1:0-4692 GCA_001779205.1 Candidatus Gottesmanbacteria bacterium RIFCSPHIGHO2_02_FULL_39_14 | reverse complement strand
ACCCCCCCTCATGCCACCAGCGGAGCTGCCCTCGTCGATGAAATTATTCTTGAAAGTTTGAGCCGCGAATACCAAACGGACTTCGGTTTGCGCATAAATGACATCATGACCAGCCGCATAGTTGAGACAATTTCGCTTCGGGACAATCAGCCTTATATTCATTTGATAAAAATCGCTAAACAAAATGACAGTTAAAACAAAATTTTTCTTAGTGACGGTTGTTTTATTGGCTTTAAGCTTGCGCCTCTATCGCCTGGATGTTAATCCGCCTGGTTTATACAGCGATGAGGCGGCTTATATCTACAACGCGTTTTCTCTCTCGGAAACAGCTAAAGATGAGTACGGAAATTTTTTACCCGTAGCTTTCCGGTCATTCGGAGATTATAAAGCCCCTTTACTCATCTACCTGGCCGTTCCCTTTGTTAAAGTTTTCGGCTTACAGCCTATCTCCATAAGGTTATTATCAACAATAATAGGAATTTCAAGCACCTTGCTGGTTTTTTATTTGGCAGGTATTTTTTATAAAAGAAAAGCCAGATTGATAGCCTCTCTGATATACGCTATTTTGCCTTTAAGTCTGCAGTTTAACAGGATGGGTCACGAAGGGTCATTATCAGCTTTGCTGGTATTAGCCGGCTTATATTTCTTTTTGAACAGCCGTAATCCGCTATATTATTGGCTTTCCCTTATTTTATTCGGCATGAGTTTTTATGCATATCATGACGCCCGGATTTTTACACCGTTAATGCTTCTGTTTCTGGTAATTAAAAACTTTAAGCAGATTCAAAGTGAAAAGAGTAAATATTTATGGGGGACAGCTTTGCTGTTAACGTTTCTATTTCCTTTACTTTTCAATATCTTTAATTCTTCTTTCTGGTCCAGGCCTGTCAACACCAGCATATTTGCTGACAAAGGGGCAGTTGCCGGCATTGAAACGGAACGGGGGGAGGATTCTTTCTATGATTATCAGCCGGCTGCGTTAATCCATAACCGGCCACTTTTTTATTTTTTTAAATTCATAGAAAATTACGGTAACCATTTATCTTCGGATTTTCTTTTTTTTAAAGGAGATCCCGTTAAAATTTATCAGACTGTTGGAAGCGGCATAATGCTTTTGGTAACAGCACCGCTCTTTTTAGCAGGTTTTGTTCAACTTTTCCGGAAAAATAATGGCAATCCGTTAATTATAGTAGGATTCCTCCTGAGTCTGACAGCTTCATCCCTCACCAGATTCGTTCCCTCAGCCAGCAGGATAGTAATTGCTTCTCCCTTTTTGGCAATTATTGTTGCAATAGGCTTAGTTTGGATTATTGAACAAATAAAATATGCAAAATTTAAAAGAGTATTTATAGTATCCTTTTCGTTAAGTTTAGTCTTAAATTTCAGTATTTATTTGCATAATTACTACCTGCACACACCATTACGTTTTGCCAAGGAATGGCATTACGGGATGGATCAGGTTTACCGTGAAGTTGAAAAGAGACAGTCAGAATATGAAAAGGTTTGGTTAAGCCGTAATACATGGGGATATATTTATGCCCTTGTTTATTTAAAATATCCTCCTTCTCAATATCAGCCCCAGGCAAAACTGTCCGATTTGAATGAGTACGGTTTCGGCTGGGTTAAAAATTTTGACAAATATATTTTTGATGAATTTCCGCCGGATCTAACGAATCGTGAAAAGATACTTTTTGTCGGCCAACCTGAAGATTTTTGGGGCAAACTTAAGAAACCGCTGAAAGAGATATATTATCCTGACGGAAAAATTGCTTTTTATTTTGCCGACAGGACCTCTTTTAAATTGAATGATGAATAAACAATTATTTTACTGTCTGTTATATTAAAAATAGAACTTTATGCTTTTTCTTATTCTGATATTGGCTTCGATTTTACGCTTATTCAGTTTAGGCAGTCTGCCGCCGTCTTTATATTGGGATGAGGCTTCATTAGGTTATAACGCTTATTCAATAGCTCAATCATTAAAGGACGAACACGGTGAATTTCTTCCCATAGACAGGCTTATAGCCTTCGGTGATTACAAGCCTCCCGGCTATATTTATGCTGCAGCCTTATCTGTTAAATTCCTTGGTTTAAGCGAGGCGTCAGTACGTTTACCTTCAGCCTTGGCCGGTATTTTTTTGGTTTATCTGACCTTTTTAGCCGCTTTAGAAATTTTCGGCAGCCGGAAAAAAGCTTTATTGGCTGCGCTTTTCATCAGCCTTTCGCCCTGGAGCCTGCATCTGTCCCGTGCTGCCTTTGAAGCCAATCTGGCGGCTTCTTTTAATTTAGCCGGCATTTATTTTTTCTTAAAAGGGAAACGTAACGGCTTTTATCTTTTGCCGTCCTTCTTATTTTTTATTTTGTCTTTTTACACTTTTAGCGCCAACCGCATAATAGCTCCGGTTTTAATTTCCGTATTTTCGCTGATTTTTCTGAAGGAACTAAAAAGCAAATTAAACTGGTTGGCAGCCGGATTTTTTTTAACTATTCTTCTTCTTTTGCCAAGCTTATCCTTCCTGAGATCACGTGAAAGCAGGCTCAGGATGCAGGAAGTCTCTATTTTTACCAGCCTGGTTCCAATTGAAACGGCAAATCAAAGAATAAAACTTGCCGGAAACAACCTGGTAGCTAGAGTTTTGCATAATCGGCGGCTTTTATTTGCCGGCGATTATCTGAAACATTATTTTGATAATTTTTCCGGCAGATTTATATTTACCCACGGGGATGCCAATCCCAGAATTCATGTCCAGGGAATGGGGCAGCTTTATTATTTTGATTTATTTCCGGTTCTGACAGGTTTATATCTCTTAATCCGCAAACCTAAACCTGCCTTTTTGGCTGTTTTGGCATGGGCAATCGTTGTGCCATTGCCGGCTGCGGTCGCCCGGGAAACGCCGCATGCCCTGCGGATTGTTTCCATTCTGCCTGTCTATCAACTCTTGACAGCCGCAGGTCTGTTACATCTGTTAATGTTAATTAAAAAGAAGGCAGCCAAATTTTTGAAGGCTGCCGTTCTTATTGCCGTATTTTTATTTGTGTTTAATACGTCTTTATACCTCCATAATTATTATTTGCACTTTGCCCGCGATTGGAGCGGGGAGTGGCAGTACGGTTATAAAGAAATGGTGCAGTTTGTCCTGGACAGAGCTGATAAATACGATCAGATTTTTGTGACTCAAGCCCAAGGCAGACCGTATATTTATTTTGCTTTTTATAAACCTTACACCAGTGGCGAATTTCTCAGGGAAAGAAAAGAAAACCGCGATTGGTACGGTTTCTACAATGTCACATCTCTGGGTAAAATTAAGTTCGGCCTTGAGTCAATGGATGATCTATCAGTTAAAACTCTGCTGGTCTTAAGCGAAGGAGATTTGCCTGACGGTTTCCGGACTTTAAAACGGATATATAACCTTTCCGGCAGGCAGGTTTTTGTCATCGGCGAAAAAATATGAAAAGAATACTTTTCAGTTTGATCTTTCTGCTGACGGTTATTTTGCGTTTTTATTCTTTAGGAATCAACCCCCCGTCTCTGGATTGGGATGAAGTTTCATTGGGCTACAATGCCTACTCGCTGTTGAAAACTGGCCGTGACGAATACGGTATAAGCTGGCCATTATCCATCAAATCGTTTAATGACCACAAGCCGCCACTATATACTTATTTAACTATTGTTCCGGTGGCCTTTTTTGGTTTGAATGATTTTTCGGTTCGGGCAGTTTCCGCATTTTTCGGCGTCCTGACTGTTACCATAGTTTATTTTCTCGGTAAGGAAATTTTTCCCGCAAGAAAAATAAAACTTTCTTTGGCGCTGATGCTTTTTTTGGCCATTTCACCGTGGCATCTGCAGTTCTCGAGAATTGCCTTTGAGGCCAACCTGGCCCTGTTTTTTGTAGTATCAGGAGTCTGGCTCTGGTTAAAAGCCGCAGGAAGATTTTTTTTCCAGTCCCTATCAGCCCTATCTTTTGCTTTGTCGATGTATGCATATCACAGTCCCAGACTGATCATCCCTCTTCTTATTCTGGGTTTGCTTTTTATTGACCGGCAAAAGATCAGAAGGAATGTCCGGCCGGTAATAATTTTTTTCGTAATTTTTATTTTAAGTATTTTGCCGATTGCCCGGCAATTAAAACAGTCTACTTCCGCCAGGTTTTCTTCCGTTTCCGTTATTAATCCGGACGAAAAATTAAAGAAGAGCATTGCTGCCATTGATGATGATATTAGCCGTGGGTTCGGCTGGGGGAAATATTTTCATAACCGCCGAATAGTATATTTGCGTGAAATAGCTGCCGGATATTTGGATCACTTTAATTTCGATTTCCTCTTTCTGACAGGTGACCCGCCGGGCAGGCATCATGCAGCCGGTATGGGCATGCTCTATTTTTGGGAATTGCCTTTCATTTTGCTGGGTGTAATATACCTCATCGGAAATTTCTCCCGCTTTTTATCATGGCAAATAATTTCCTGGTGGTTTTTGGTCGCACCTATTGCTTCGGCTTTAACTTCAGGTACGCCCCACGCTGTCAGAGCTCTGTTTTACCTGCCGCTTTATCAAATTTTTACCGTCTTGGGTTTGGCAAAATTATGGGAAAAAAAACTGATCTTTTTAGCCGTTCCGCTTGTAGCTGGCAGTTTTTTTCATTATCTCCATTTATATTATGTCATTACACCTTTTGAGTATGCCCAATGGTGGCA
>MFJM01000017.1:6197-12070 GCA_001779205.1 Candidatus Gottesmanbacteria bacterium RIFCSPHIGHO2_02_FULL_39_14 | reverse complement strand
AAAACAGACACGGACGGTTAGTGACTATTTATGAAACCTTTTCCGGTATTATTTCTGATTTAGAAAGAAGATATTCCGAAACAGAATCAGAATATGTTAGAGCAGAAATCGGCAAATACCAAAGACAGGAAGACTGTCCGACCTGCCTCGGCAAAAGATTGAAAAAAGAAGCTCTGTCAATCACCATTAACAATAAATCGATTGTTGATATTACCTCTGTTTCCATAAAAAATGCCCAATATTGGCTTGAAAACTTGGAAAAAGTTTTAAATACGCGGGAAAAGCAAATTGCTAATTTGATTATCAAAGAAATAAAAACCAGATTATCTTTTCTTGTTTCGGTCGGTTTGGACTATTTAACTCTTGACAGGCCTGCTTCATCCTTAGCTGGGGGTGAAGCTCAAAGAATCAGGTTAGCTTCTCAATTGGGCACCGGTTTATCAGGTGTTTTATATGTTCTTGATGAGCCCTCAATTGGTCTCCACCAGAAGGATAATCTCAAATTAATCAATACCCTTAAACAATTGAGAGATCTCGGAAATACGGTCATCGTTGTAGAACATGATAAAGAAATGATCATGCATGCGGATTATGTCTTTGATTTCGGACCTCTGGCTGGCGAACACGGAGGTCGGATCATTGCTGAAGGAAAAATTGAGGAAATAATAAAGAACAGTGCCTCTCTCACCGGTAAATATTTGTCCGGTAAAAGGAATGTGGAAAGATATCATTCATTAAATTTAAAAAGACAATTGGTTAATGGACAACTCGTGATCTCCGGCTGTTGCGAAAATAATCTAAAAAATCTTAAAGTAGCTATTCCTTTAAAAAAATTAGTCTGCATTACCGGAGTTTCCGGTAGCGGCAAATCTTCTTTGATTGTTGATACGCTCTATAAGGCACTAGCTTCTCATTTTAATCCTTATTTCCGGGACAAAATAGGTAAATTCGAAAATGTAACAGGATTGGAAAATATAAACCGGGTAATACTTATCGATCAATCTCCGATTGGCCGTACACCTCGCAGTAATCCGGCAACTTATACCGGTTGTTTTACTTACATTAGGGATATATTTAGTAAAACTCCTGACGCCCGAGTACGTGGTTATAATCAGGGTCGTTTTTCTTTTAATGTTAAAGGCGGCCGTTGTGAAGTCTGTCAGGGTGACGGACAAACCAGAATTGAAATGCAGTTTTTACCTGATGTCTATATCACCTGTGATGTTTGCCATGGTTTAAGATATAACAGTCAAACTCTGGAAGTTCGCTTCAAGGAGAAAAACATTGCTGAAATTCTAGATTTGACTGTAGGACAAGCCTTGAGTTTCTTTGCCAATATTCCCGGTTTATCTGGTAAACTGGAGACACTCAACGCTGTCGGACTGTCCTATATTAAGCTTGGACAGCCGGCTCCGCATCTTTCCGGTGGTGAAGCTCAACGGGTTAAACTGGCTACCGAATTAGCCAAAAAAAGTACCCGGGGTTGTATCTATGTTCTCGATGAACCGACCACCGGACTTCACTTTGCCGATTTGGAAAAATTGTTACATGTTCTTCATGCACTGGTTGAAATGGGAAATACGGTCATAGTTATTGAACATAATCTGGATATCATCAAAAATTCCGACTGGATTATTGATCTGGGTCCGGAAGGGGGAGATTTAGGGGGCAGGGTTATAGCTCAAGGACAACCCAAAGAAGTAGCCGGCATCAAGACCTCCTATACCGGTCAATTTCTAAAAAAAATATTTAATTTCCGGGAAAAATTATATGAATTATTCCCCGCATAAATTGTCTGCTTTGCCCCAAACCTCTGGCGTTTATCTTTTTAAGGATATGGACAAATCCATTATTTATATAGGTAAAGCTGTTAATCTCAAAAAAAGAATCTCTTCTTATTTTAGGCGGAATATAATAAATGGAAAATTGGAAATAATTGCCTCAACTACCCGTTATATTAATACTATTGAGGTCAGGAGTGAATTCGAGGCCTTATTACTTGAAGCCAGGCTTATAAAAAAACATAAGCCTAAATATAATATCATTCTTCGGAATGGTAAATCCTATATCTATATTCTGATTACGAATGAAGCGTTTCCCAGGCTATTAATTTCGAGAAAAACTGGTCAAAAGGGATCAATCTTCGGGCCTTTTCCTTCGTCCCGGATAGTCAGGGAAATAATCGGCGATTTAAGGAGGATATTTCCCTTCTGCACACAGAAACTTCCTGCCAAACGGGTTTGTTTTTATCACCATTTGGGATTGTGCCGGCCTTGTCCGGCAGAGATTATTAAGGCAGAAGAGCCAAAACATTCTAAGTTAAAAAAAGAATATTTAAGAAATATCATCAGCATTAAAAAAATATTGTCTGGATATACCGATAAAGTAATAAAAAATTTACAAAGTGATATGAATAATACTTCTCGTTCACATGAATTTGAAAAAGCAGCTCAAACTAGGGATAGAATAGGAAAGCTTAATATCCTTCAAACTGGCAATTATCGTTTTATAGACGAATATTTGGAAAATCCCGATTTTGCTGTTAATAGCTGGAAGGCCGAGCAGATAAATTTAACCGAATTATTAAAAAAATACTTAAATATTTCATCGGAAATAAAATCGATTGAATGCTATGACATTAGTAACATCCAGGGTAAATTTGCTACCGGTTCTATGATCACTTTTTATCAGGGTAAACCGGATAAATCACGTTACCGCCATTTTCGTATTAAAAAATTAGTTACCCCTAATGATCTAGAAATGCTTAAGGAGGTCTTTTATCGGAGGCTCAAACACTTAGAATGGCCTTTGGCTGACCTGATTATGGTTGACGGAGGCCAACAGCAATTAACAATCCTCTTGCAAGCTCTGGCTCATCATCATCTTGACAAACCGGCAATAGCTTTGGCTAAACGTTTTGAAGAAATATACATCTATGTAAATCGGCATTTTTTGTCCGTCAGATTGAAAAAGGATTCACCAGCATTAAATTTAATTAAAAGAATAAGGGATGAAGCCCATCGTTTTGCCCTAAACTATCATCAAAAATTAAGGATAAAATATTTACTGGAATTATTGCATAATTGATAATGTCGTGATAATCTCATAGAAAATCAAAATGCGTACTTTATTTAAAAAATATCTCATCGCCTCCGTGTCTATCTTTATAGTATCTCGGGCTCAATTAGGTCTTGCTGTTTCTGATAATCTGTCAAGTTATACTTATGCCGGATTGATTCTTTCTATTTTATTATTAATAAAATCATTTACTGATACTCTTCTTTTTCCTATTCATTTAATTACATTGAATTTTTCCAAGTGGTTAATTTATCTTGCCTTAATTTATCTTTGGTCGCTGATTACCCCCGAAGTTAAATTTTTAAGCTTTAATTTTTCCGGTTTCCGAATAGGTCCGTTAATAATTAATCCATCTCATATATCTTACTGGCTGTCAGTAATAATTATGTCTCTAATCCTTATTCTGACCATTAAATTTTTTTCCTGGGTAGTCAAATGAATACCAATAAATCATACGTTGTTATTGGCGGTGGTACCGGTACTTTTTCTGTTTTGTCCGGCTTAAAAAAATATACTGATAATATTACCGCTATTGTTTCTATGGCTGATTCAGGCGGCAGTGCCAAAAAAGAAAGGGATGAATGGGGGCTTTTGCCTAGTTCTGATATTCGCAAATCCCTCCTGGCTTTAGCTGATGTTTCTGATAAGGATAGTTTAATTTTAAGAAAACTTTTTGAATACCGTTTTGCCAAAGGAATTGGACTTTCAGGAATGACCTTCGGCAACCTTTTTTTAGTTGCTTTGTCTAATATAACTAAATCACAACCTAAGGCTATCGAGATGGCTAGTGAATTGTTAAGAATAAAGGGTAAAGTATTACCGGTTTCTCTTGATAAAGTTGATTTAAAAGCCGAATATAGCGACGGCTCAGTTGTTACCGGTGAACATAATATTGATGAACCGGAACATAACGGTCAGTTAAAGATCACCAGATTATCAACTGTTCCTGAAGCTGTAGTTTCACCTCAAGTCCTGGAAACGATTAATAAGTCAGATTTTTTAATAATAGGACCTGGTGGGTTTTATACCACCATCATTGCTAATTTGGTGGTTAAAGGAGTCTCTTCTGCTATCCAAAAAAGTCAGGCTAAAAAAATACTGATTTTAAATATCATGACTGAGTATGGGCAGACCTTCGGTTTTACTGCCAAATCATTTCTGGATGAACTTGGTAAATATCTGGATACGTCAACACTTAATTATGTTCTTATTAATAAAACACCTTTACCGGTAGATATTCTAAAAAGATATAAAGCTTATCACGCTGAACCGGTTCTTAATGACCTTCAGGGTAGATATCCGTTCAGGGTAATCTCGGCAGATTTGCTCTCCACTAAAAGAATTATCAGACAGAAAGGAGATATTTTAAGAAGAAGCCTTATCAGACATGATCCGCATAAAATTGCCCGTATTTGCCTGAATCTATAGTATAATATTCCTATGAAAAATTTATTTCTTTTTTTACAGATTGGTTTATCGGTATTATTAATCATCTTGATTCTTATCCAAGCCAAAGGAGTAGGTTTAGGTCGTGCCTGGGGTGGAGGTGGAGAATTTTATAAGTCTCGACGTGGTGTAGAAAAAGTCATTTTTAATTTAACAGTAATCCTGGCTATACTTTTTCTGGCTTCATCTGTTCTCAATCTGGTCCTTCTTTAATTCATGCGCAAATTAATTCTTTATCTGGTGTTTTATATCCAGACTTTTATCAGACGGCATTTTACCCAGTTGGCTTTTTCCACATTAATCGGTTTTTTTATTACCCTGTTTATTCTTCAGGTTTATCCCTTATTATCGGCGGTATTAATCCGCAAACAGGAAAGAATTGGCTTAGTCGGCCTTTATTCAGCTAATAGTCTGCCGATGACTATCCGCAATAAAATTAGCTTTGGTTTGATGACTTTGAATTCTAACGGTGAATCCACACCTGCTGCAGCCAGCATCTATGAGGTGGTTAATAACCTTATTTATACTTTTAAATTAAAACCGAATCTTTCCTGGCATGACGGCAAACAATTTATTGCCGGAGATGTTAATTACAAAATAAAAGGAGCAAAAATAGTCTCAGTTGATAATTATACTTTAAAAATAGAATTAAAAGAGCCGTTCTCACCGTTATTGACTTATTTAACTCAGCCTTTAATTAAAGATCATTTCCAGGGACTGGGAAATTATAAAGTAGTTAAGGCGGTATTCAGGGATGATAAAAAAATCAAAGAATTAACTTTACTTCCTTTTAATCGGAAAATGCCGACCCAAACTTATAAATTTTATCCTAATGTCAATGAAAGCTTATTAGCTTTTAAATTGGGTGAAATTGATATTTTAGAAAATTTGGAACAGGAATCGGATTTTATTAATTGGAAGAATATTAACGTAGAAAATAAGTCTGATTATAACAAAGTAGTAACAATTTTTTATAACCTTCACGATATGAAATTTAAGGAGAAGGAGGTAAGACAAGCTTTAGCTTATGCTATTCCCCCCTTCGAAAATTATGATAAGGCAGTTTCACCTATCTCTCCGTATTCCTGGGCTTATTCTCAAAAATTACGGCTGTATAAATATGATATGGAAACTGCCCAAAAAATTTTATCTAAAAGCCCTCTGTCTTCAACCTCAAGTGAATTAATTTTAACAACTACACCAAATTTGTTAAAAACTGCTCAGATTATTATTGATGCCTGGAACAAAATCGGTATTAAATCTAAAATAAAAGTGAATTTAACCATACCGGAGGATTATCAGATTTTGTTGAGGAATCTAATCATTCCTGCTGATCCTGATCAATATTT
>MFJM01000017.1:0-6181 GCA_001779205.1 Candidatus Gottesmanbacteria bacterium RIFCSPHIGHO2_02_FULL_39_14 | reverse complement strand
CAGGAAAATACCAATATTTCCAATTATTTCAGTGCCAAGATAGACAAACTCCTTGAGGACGGTAGGAAAACTTTGGATCGTGAGGAAAGGAAAAAAATTTACGCTGATTTTCAATTCTATCTGGTTGATGACGCCCCGGCTATCTTCCTCTTCTATCCCAAGGTCTATACGATTAAGAGAAAATAGGTTAAACAGTGGCGTAGTGCTGTATTCTTAAAATAGTTCGAACGCATTTCGCCCCGCCACGGCGGGGCGAGGAAAGCCCCCTGCGAAACTCTGAAAATGCGGCTCCGCCGCGCCGATGACAATTTCAAGTTTTTCTTTGGCGGCAAATTCTTAAAATCTTAAACAGTAACTTTTCTCGATTTAATTTTTCTAACAATAAGGAATATTATCTCAACAAGAATAGAAAAACCAAGCACCCCTGAAGAAATAAGAGCAGTTAATTGCCACAGGCCATGCGACCAGATGAACATTCCGGGCAGAATTAAGACAAGTGGTGCTTGCAGAAGAATCGCAATAATCAGAAATGAGGGAACTCGTTTCCGCAAATTAGGCCATATCCTCGTGAGTATCCACGGCCAAAGGATTACTAGTGCAACGATAGCAATAATAATTGCGACTACCGACCATTTTTGCGTTGTAACAGATCGAAGCCCATCTTGTTCTTTTTGTTGCCATTCGGATTTATATCGATCTAATTCCGCTGAATTGTTCGTCAATCGTTCTAGTGTAGTTTCTTCAGCACAATACTCGCTCCATCTATCTTCACACCGGGTCGAAAGTTGGTACACGCCAGTTGAAATCTCATGCCCCAAATTTTGTGAGACCAGAGAAAAAACACTGGGCAAATTATTTTTATTATCGTCGACAACTGGTCGTGTATCACACCAATTTCCCGTACCTCTATACCGCACTACAAAACCATCAATGAACGTACCCTGTTGGTATGATCCAATAAAAATATTTTTTGGGAAACGACAACTTAAGGCATATACTTCGGTTGGTCCAAAAAGAGAAAATATACCTACTAAAACCACGAACAGTGAGATAAGACTGAAAAAATATTTTTTGGGCTTGTTTACTTTCATGATTAAAAATTTTCTTTCCCCCAAACGAAACCGCCAATTCGTTTTTGCCCCCAAAATTGAATACAAATTAGTCGTCGAGCGAAGCGAGGCGAACCGAAACCGCTTGCAAATTCCTTACTGGTGCCGCGGGTGGGACTCGAACCCACATGGTCGATTTTACGACCACGAGATTTTAAGTCTCGCGCGTATACCGGTTTCGCCACCGCGGCATTTAAATCAATCCTATTTTATCATAATTTAATCGAGTATTTGGATTGACATTTTTTAATTGTCAGAATAATATTCATTCATGTTTAAATTCCTTCGTCGAAGATTGAAATTATTATCAATTCTTGTCTTTGCTATACTGGCAATTTCTTTTTTCCTTCGTCCAAAATTATTGTCAAAACAAAAATACAAGAACCAGTCGTCAGTAACGGTAAAAAAAGGTGATTTAAGAGAGACTTTAACTATTTCCGGTGAAATAGATGCCGAGGAAAAAGTTACCTTGAGATTTCAAATATCAGGTCGATTGTCTTGGATTGGTGTTCGAGAAGGTGATTATGTTAAAAAATATCAGTCTATAGCTGCTCTTGATAAACGGGAAGTCGAAAAAAATCTTAAAAAAAAATTACTTACCTACATGAATGAAAGATGGGACTTTGAACAAACCCATGATGATTACTCAGTACGAGGAAGGCAGTTATATCAAGTTCCGGGGTTAACAGATGAAGAAAGAAGAATTCTGGACAAAGCCCAGTTTGATCTTGATTCATCAGTCTTGGATGTAGAAATTTCCAATTTAGCAGTAGAATATGCCAATTTATTTACCCCCATTGCCGGAATAGTCACCAGAATATCTACTCCTTTTGCCGGAGTCAATATTACACCGGCCGGGGCCGAATTTGAGATTATAAATCCCGATACGGTTTATTTTAGTGCCTTGGCTGACGAGACGGAAGTGACGAAAGTTCGGGAAGGTTTATCCGGTGATCTGATATTGGATGCTTTTCCGGATAAGGATCTGACCGGATTTATTAAAAACATTTCTTTTATTCCTAAAAGCGATGAATCGGGTACTGTCTACCGGGTAAAATTTAATTTTGTCAGGAGTAATTCCGCTTTGCCTACTCGTCTTGGTATGGTCGGCGATTTAACTTTTATTACCCAAGAAAAGAAGGATGTTCTTTATCTTCCTGCTAAATATATTTTTGTTCAGAATGGCCAAAAATATGTTTATGTCAAGAGGAAAGCCGAAGTTAAAAAGACTGCCGTTAAAACCGGTTTGGAAACAGAGGATGATATAGAAATAATTTCTGGTTTAAAAAAAGGTGATGTCGTTTATCTTCCTGATTAAACTTTTCCGCATGATCGAGCTTATCAATATCTCAAAAATTTATCAACTGGACGGCGGAAACTTTACTGCCTTGGATAAGATTAATCTGAGGATAAAAGAAGGGGAATTGATTGCCATCACCGGACCTTCTGGATGCGGAAAATCAACCTTAATGCATATCATCGGCCTTCTGGATACTCCAACTATAGGTAAAGTCATCATTAATGGCAGAAATATTCAGGATTTAACTGATAATGAAATATCAGCTTTAAGAAACGTCTATGCCGGTTTTGTTTTCCAGCAATTTAATTTAATTAATAAATTAAATGTCTTGGAAAATATACTCTTGCCTACCCAATACTCCCGTCAAAAAAAGACATTTATTGCCAAAGACCGTGCTCTTGACCTGATGGATCGCTTCGGTATAAAAGAAAAAGCTCAATCTTATCCCAATAAACTGTCCGGAGGCCAACAGCAGCGGGTTGCCATAACCAGAGCCTTGATTAATAAGCCGAAAATAATTTTAGCCGATGAACCTACCGGCAACTTAGATTCCAAAACAGGGACTAAAATTCTTGATATACTTATCGAGCTGAATAAAAAGGATAACCTGACTATCTTGATCGTTACTCATGACAAAGAAATAGCACTCCGCTTTCCCAGAATAATTCAGATGTTTGACGGTAAAATAGTAAAAGCTTGACATGGAATATTTTAGGTTAATTCTTCTCTCGTCCCTTGATGACTTTCGTCGTAATAAATTAAGGACTTTTTTGACTTCCCTAGGTATTATGATCGGTGTTTCTTCGGTAATTCTCTTAATTGCTTTGGGTTTGGGGCTGAAAAAATATATCAAACTGCAATTTGAAGGTCTGGGAGTTAATATTGCTATTGTTATGCCCGGTAATATTTTTAATAATGGCAATATTCAACCAGGGAGGAATGTCGGTGGTATTAAGTTTGACCAAAAAGATGTCCAATCGATAAAAACTGTTGCTGGAATAAAAAATTTAGCTCCTACTTATATAAAGACGGTTGCCGTGAAAACGGGAGGTAATAGTCAAATAGGTGATTTATATGCCACTAATGAAGAAATTTTTCCCATGAGAAATTTGGAACTGGCAAAAGGCAGTTATTATTCAAAAAGTGATGTTGCTAAGTCAAGTAAAAAAGTAGTTTTAGGGCCTAAAATCGCTGAAAAATTATTCACTGACATTGATAATGCAGAAGGGAAATCCATCAAGATTGAAAATTTAAATTTTAAAGTGGTTGGTGTCTTGAAGGAGAAAGGTGGTGGAGGTTTTGGCGGTCCGGATTTCGATTCCTTTATCTATGTTCCTTATAAGGCAGTATTATCCTTAAATCCCGATAAGAAATTTTCCGTCATAAATTTCCAGGTTACTGAAGAATCTGAAATGGATAAAATAAAAAAGGCCGTCGAAGAAAAATTGTTGCGTCGTTATGAAAAAGATGATTTCTCAATAGTTGAGCAGGAAGAAATCCAAAATACCGTTACCATGATCTTTTCGGTTTTAAACTCGGTCTTAATTGCCATCGGTGGAATTTCTTTAATTGTCGGAGGCATAGGCATCATGAATATCATGTATGTTTCCATTATCGAAAGGTATCAGGAAATCGGTATCCGTCGCGCTTTGGGAGCAACTAAAAATAATATCTTATTGCTTTTTTTATCTGAAGCTGTACTTTTATCCCTGACAGGGGGTGTGCTGGGACTATTATTATCTTATCTTACGGTTCTTATCATCAGAATTTATTTCCCGGCTTATTTGGATGTTATTGCTGTTTTGGTAGCGTTAACAACCTCTTCTTTAATAGGTATTATTTTTGGTGTCCTTCCTGCTAAAAATGCCGCTTCATTATCACCGGTTGAAGCTATTCGTTATGAGTGAACTTACAGAATTTAAATATCTTATTGGTTTTGCTGTTAAAGATCTTATAAAAAATAAAACCAGAACTTTTCTTACTTCACTGGGAATTCTCATCGGAATTTCTTCTGTGGTTATTTTAAATTCTCTTGGTTTAGGCTTAAAAAAATATATCGAAATACAGTTTAAAAGTTTGGGATCTAATTTGGTTATCGTCATGCCCGGGAAAGCTTTTTCCGGTGGTAATTTCCGTCCTACGAGCATGTATCAAATGAATCCTGTTTTTGATGAAAAAGATATTAGAAATATTGAGAAAAATAGCTTAACCCAAGTTGTGGCACCTGCTTTTGTCAAATTTTTGGAATTTAAAGGTGACTTGTCTACCAGGACTTATGAAACTGTTATTTCTACGGAAAATATATTTACTGTTCTAAATAGCGAGCTTGATCAGGGATTACTTTTTAATAGGAAAGATATTGATAAAAGAACAAAAATTGCTGTCTTAGGTTCTAGTCCTGCCCAAAAATTATTTGGTAGCCCCGCCAACAGTATCGGAAAAACCGTTAAAATTAATAATCAGTCTTATAAAGTTATTGGTGTCTTAAAATCTAAAGGAGGCGCGGGAAGTGGAATTGAATCAATTGATGATCATGTTTACCTTCCCTATAAGGGAGCTTCCAGTTTTAATCCCGATAAAAAATTTCTGGCTATCTATGCCAAAACGAGTAATCAGGACAATTTGGATAAATATAAAGATGTAATAAGTAATATTTTATCAAAAAGATACGCTGAGGATGATTTTTCCGTACTCACCCAACAGGAAATTTTAACTACTTTTACTTCAATTTTTAATATTATTAATATTGTTTTAGTAGCCATAGCAGCTATTTCTTTAATTGTTGGTGGGGTTGGTATTATGAATATTATGTTTGTCTCAGTAGTTCAAAGAATTAAGGAGATCGGCATCCGGCGGGCCTATGGAGCCAGGGAAAGGGATATTTTATTACTTTTTCTTAGCCAGACAATCATTTTATCGCTGATTGGTGGAATATTGGGATTGTTATTATCTTATCTGGTTGTTCTTATAATCCAGAATTATTTCCCTGTCTATATTGACCTGCAAACGGTTATTTTAGCTTTAAGTATATCAAGTGCAATTGGACTGATCTTTGGGGTTTTACCGGCCCTACGGGCTGCCAGGCTTACTCCGGTTGAAGCTATCAGAAAAGAATGATAAGTACTCCCAGCCAGAATCGAACTGGCATCTACTCCTTAGAAGGGAGTTGCTCTATCCGTTGAGCTATGGGAGCATTAAGAGCGGCGGAAGGGATTTGCTCAACTGACAGTTCACGAATGTACTGAGTGATTACTGTCAGTTAGTCCCGACGAATGTCGGGAAACCCTGCCACCACGTTAAATATTTAGACTCTATGATTTTGAGCGGCGGAAGGGATTTGAACCCTCGACCTTCTCCTTGGAAGGGAGACATTCTACCGCTGAACTACCGCCGCAAACCTGTTTTGTATTATATCAAAAATGAATCAATATATAATGACGGGGGTACCTGCTGGAGCCCAATTGTAGAGCTGTTCAGCTTCTGGAGTTTTCATGTTGACGCAGCCGTGAGACATGGGTTGACCGAAATTATTGTGCCAATAAGTACCGTGGAAGGAATATCCTCGGTACCAAGGAATTTTATTGTTCCCGAAGAACATTATCCAGGGAACATTGGGTAAGTAGTAATAAGTGCTATTTGCTTTGCTGCCTCCGGACATTTTTTGAACCCGGACTTTTCGCTGGACGGTAAATGTTCCTTTGGGGGTCGGAGCCCATTTTCCGGTGGAAACGACGAAATCGAATATTTTTGAGCCTCCGTTATATCCGTATAC
>MFJM01000016.1 GCA_001779205.1 Candidatus Gottesmanbacteria bacterium RIFCSPHIGHO2_02_FULL_39_14 | reverse complement strand
GTTTGGTAAATGGCAGAGCTGGCGGCAGGCGGCAGGGACTATTCTCAAGATGTGAGCGGTATTTTCCGGCTATTTCCCTTCTTCTCTCGTTCCACTTATCCAAATACTGCAGCTTAAACGACAGGATGGCGGCTTGGATTTCATCCAGCCTGCTGATTCTGCCCTGTAAAATACTTTTATACCTTTCTTTTTCCCCGTACATCCGCAATAATTTTATTTTTTTGAATAATTTTTCATCATTTGTGACAATCATGCCGCCGTCGCCGAACGCCCCCAAATTTTTGGTTGGATAAAAGGAAAAACAGCCGATTTTTCCAATACTACCTACTTTTTTACTTGCCTCTCGTAGCCCGGAGGGCAAAGTGGGGTTTTTATATTCCGCTCCGTGTGCCTGGGCGCAGTCTTCTATGACCGGCAAATGATATTTATTGGCCGTCTGCATAATCTTTTCCAAATCGGCAGGCTGACCAAAAAGATGCACGGCCATAATCGCCCGGGTTTTGGAAGTAATTGCCTTTTCAATTTTTAAAGGGTCAATATTAAAGCTTCCATCAATATCAACCAGCCTAGGCCTGGCACCAGTAGAAGCCACGGCAAAGGCTGTCGGATAGCTGTTGGCCGGCATGATAACTTCATCCCCCCCGCCAATCCCTAATGCCTGCATGGAAAGGATAAGAGCATCAGTTCCACAAGCTACTCCGACTGCGAATTTAGCGCCGGTATAGGCAGCAAATTCCTTTTCAAATTGGGCCACTTTTGCCCCCAGAATAAAATTGCCTTTGGACATGACTTCATCTATCGTCAGAATAAACTGCCGCCTGTATTTTTTTATTTGCCTGGTAGTATCGAAAACAGGTATCATTTATCGTAATATTCTAATATAACTCTCATGAAGTATCATCTTTATCCGATTATAATCCTTCTTTTCATCGCCGGTCTGACGAGGTATTTCTACTTAGTAAACGGACCTGATCTTTTTATCTCTGCAGATACTTACGGTTATTATGAAACAGGCCAAAAACTGATAAATGAAGGCATCCCTGTCAACGATTCCCGTCCGCCTCTTTATTCATTCCTTCTGGTATTACCGGCTTTGTTAAACGGACGACCGGATACCTTTGTTCTCTCTGGCCTGTTTTTCCGCGATATGAAATGGATAGTCATTTTTCAATCGCTTTTAGGTCTTACCTCCCTTATTTTTATCTACAAAATTGCTCTGTTTCTGAAACTACCAACAAAGGCAGCTTTTCTCATCACTTCATTTTCCGCATTCAATATTATGGTTTTCGGCATGGAAAGGATATTAATGACCGAGACAGTGACAGTTTTTCTGCTGCTTTTTTTGGCATATACCGTATTAATTCTATTTAAAAAATATTCCTTAGGCCGATCTTTACTGATTTGGTTGATTCTCTCTTTGCTTTTTCTGACTAAACCGCTTTATTTTCTGCTGCCTCTGCCTATTTTTGCCCTGATTATATACCGGTTTAAAAAACGGCAGGTGTTTTATCATTCACTCATCTTATTGCTGCTTTTCGGAATGACTGTTTTCTCTTACAGCCTTTTGAATTATAAATACAACCAATATCGCGGTTTTTCCCGTGTAGGCGATCTGGCACTTTTAGGTAAAATCCTAGTCCAGAAATTGGACATCAGTCCGGCAAAAAATAATTATTATTATCCTTTTTTAAAAAAATATATGGAGGAAAACCGGGAGCCCCAACCGTTCCGCTTCATGGAAACCACCGCTCCCCTCTATTGGCAGGATAGAGAAAAAATGAACTCGCTTACCCCTTTGGTAAAAACAGTTATTCTGGCCAATTTCCCGCAATATTTCCTGAAATCGCTTGCTGAAATACCGGTAGCCTTGGTGGAAACTAACGACCTGGTTATTCATAATTTCCCTTTTAATTATCTCTTTCGTTTTTATAGAGCTTTACAATATTTATCGTTTCTGATTTTTCCGGCCGCTTTTTTGATTCTGAATAAATTCCTGAAAAAAACCTCAAAGGAAAACTGTACCTGGTTTTCGATTTTGCTGCTGCCTTTCTATCAGATTATGCTAACGGTCTTTATAGATTACGGCGAATACGGACGGATTCTCTCCGTCACCCAGCCGTTCAGTTATTTACTGGTCTTATATTTCCTGATGATGGTAAAGGGGAAATTCAGGAAGAATTACCAGTAATATTTTTTATAACGGGTATAGTAATCAAAGCTATGCCTGATTCCCTCCTCTAAATTGACTTTCGGCTGCCAGCGGAATGTTTGATGGATTTTTTTCCATGAAGCAATATAATCACCGATTTCAATTTTTTGCCTATCAGGAGGAAAAGATACTTCTTTTATTTTGCCCCTGCCGTAAATTTTAATGGCCAGATTGATAAAATCCTTTAAGGAAACGGGGGTCCCTCCCAAATTGTAAGCCTCTCCCCAGCCGTTATTGCTTTTCCCTGTCAAATATAAAGCTTCAACCACGTCATCAATATAGTTGACATCGCGTATTTGTTTACCGTTTCCAAACAGCTTCACGGTCTCCCCGTTGATGATTTGCCTGATAAAATAGTTTAAAACACCCTGTCTGGCATGCCTCATCTGGTGCCTGGGACCGTAAGTATTGGTCATGCGAAGGGAAATGGCTTTAATTCCGTATACTTTAAAATACATCAGGTGGTATTTTTCCGCGGCTCCCGAATTGATGCCGTTGATATCCGTCGGCTCCTGAGGATGGTTTTCGTCAACCGGCAAATATTGCGCCTTACCATACTGGTTTCTGGTGCCGGCATAAATTATTCTCACTTGAGGATTATATTTTCTGACCGATTCCAATAATGATAATTGAGCCCGGCAATTGATTTCCAGATCGGTCATAGGGTCCGTCATACTGTCAACATGCGACAAAGTGCCGGCAAGGTTAAAAATTATTTTGTGATTGCCAACGAGCCTATCCATTTGTTTTTCATCTCTTATATCGGCAATGACAACTTTAATTTCGGAAGCATGGGGATGGATATTAAAGCGGTTACCGCCATATCCCGGGATTAGTGCATCAACCACAACCACATCAGCCCCTTGATCTAAAAGTCTCAGTGCCAGTGTTGAACCGATAAAACCTAAACCACCGGTAATTAGTACCTTTTTCCCGGCATAAAATTTATCTTTATTCCGATTTAATCGGGATTTCGCTTTCGCTTCACTTTTTTTTACCATGGGTTTTTTTCATCTTTGATAAACAAGTAGTGATAATATGGTCAAGGACCAGCTGTATATCTTCACAGGGACCGTATTTGAGACTGTCAGTTAATATGGCGCAATCAACCAAATGCCCTAAAGATCCTCCTTTTTTAAAACCGAGGATACCGATCACTTTTGCCCTGCGCTTTTTAGCATAAGTTACGGCCTTTATGAGATTTTGGCTGTTACCGCTTCCGGAGAGCACAATTAAAATATCGTTGGCCTCAATCAGATTCCGCAGCTGCTGCAGAAAGACTTCTTCGAAAGATAAATCGTTGGCAAAAGCCGTCATCAGAGCGGCATTATCAGTCAGAGAATATACTTTAAAGCGCTTTTCCCGGATGTCGTAGACTCTCTCCAGTGTGTTTTTTGACAGGTCACAGGCAAAATGCGAAGCATTGGCGCTACTTCCGCCATTGCCGATAATAAAGACCTTACGGTTGTTTTTATAGGCAGCTAAAATCAGACTGGCGGCCTCCCTGATTTTCTTCCGGTCAAGACTGTCGAGGGCTTTTTTAAGCTCGGTAATATATTCTTCGATGATTAAGAATATGGGATCGTGGGTTAAATCTGCCATTATTTCAATTTAATTTTTTTCATAAGTTTAAGATTATAATACAGCTCGTTTTCTAAAGGCTTGATAAATAGACCATTCTCATAAGCTTTTTTAATATCACGGATGGCTTCCTCAACTGTATGTTTCGGGAAAAATCCAAGCTCCCGGGCAATTTTTTGTGAACTGATATGATAAGAGCGGAGATCTGCCGTCGGAGAAACGGAAATAGCGACGGCAGGGTCGTTTAGGACATTTTTAACCAGCCGAGCGATGGCGCTGACAGATAAATTTTCGTATCCCGCATTGAATATTTTTCTGGCAATTGCCTCATCAGGATATTTAAGTGATTTTACGTAAAGGTCGGTAATATCTTCGATATGGATATTCGGCCGTAATTGTTTTCCTCCGAAAACTGCTATTTTCTTACGAACCAGGGCCTGGATAGTCAGGAGATTAACCGTTAAATCAAATCTCATTCTGGGACTGTAACCGCAGACTGTCGCCGGCCGCAATACCAAAACAGTGAATCCCGGCTTGCTTTTAGATAGCACATATTTTTCTGAGAGGGCTTTGTATTTGGAATAATCGGTCAGCGGTTTAAGAGGCAAATTTTCCGTGACATATTTTTCTTTTTTAATGCCGTAAACGCTTGAAGTGGAAATAAAAATAAACCTTTTAACATTGGATTCTAAGGAGAGTTCAGCAAGCATTTTACTGGCTTCAAAGTTGACCGATTTGGCTAAATTGGGATTAAGATCAAAAGTCGGATCATTGGATATCGCCGCCAGGTGGATAACCGCATCAATTCCCCTCAGTTCTTTTATAAGCAGTTTTTTATTTCTGATGTCTCCTTTTATCTCCAGAAGATTCTTATGCTTGGAAAATAATTTATCCCCGTAAATATACCAGTCAATGACTTTGACCCTGTAGCCCGCTTGCAGCAATTTGGGGACAAGTACAACTCCCACATAACCCCCTCCCCCGGTCACCAAAACACTATTTATTGAATTGTGAATCATTTCAATAATCGATTGATAAACTTTACCATTTCAGGAAACTCGACCGGTTTTTTATTGCCGACTGTCTGTATCTGCAAGGCTCCGGCCACATTACCGATGAATGCCGTCAGATCGTTCTCCAATCCGCCGGCCACACAGGGAGCGGTAATGGCAAAAAGGGCATCTCCGGCGCCCACCCGGTCAACAATTTTATCCGTCAGGGCAGGGCTGTTTAAAAATCCCTGGCCCTTAAAATAACCGTCGCTTCCGTATGGGCCGCGGGTAATGATCATCCGGCTGCATTTCATTTTCTTATAAATTTTTCTTATGAGTTTCCTCAGGTCTTCATGTTTTTTATGGGTAGCCAGCCGTATTTCCTGTTCATCGATACAAACGTAATCAGCCCTCGAATATTTGGTAATGATGTTGAAGCCGTAATTGGCGCTGTTCGCCTGGACGTTTAACGCCAAAAAAGGGGCCTTGGCGCAAAGATACTTGACGATTTTCGGGGTAAACAGGCCGTGGCCGAAATCATAAACCACGATAAGATCGTAATTACTTATATTTTTCTTCAAAAAGCTCAGGATTTTCTCTTCAATTGCTATGGGAATATCCTCATCGCCCAAATAGGAAATCTGGAAAAGTTTTTGCTTGGTAAAAGCATCCAGGTAACGTCTCTTGACTATGGTATCGCGCTCCTCCCAGAAATAAAATTGGCTTTTGACCTCTTTTCTCAGATTTTTGGCAATAAAATTTTCATATGAATTCTGGCTTCCCAAAACAGAGAGAATTTCCACTTCTGTGACCAGGGCGGACAAATGGTTGGCTGCCGCGAGTGCGCCTCCCAAAAATGATTCCTCACCCGTAAAGCGGTGTACCATGATCGGCTCTTTGGATGATTTGCCCAAAGGCAGGCAATAAACATACTGGTCGATTATGGCATCTCCGATAACCAAAACCTTTAAGGGTTTGAGTGTCAGCAGTTTTTCTATAATTGCCTCAGGTGGATACTTACGGCCTAAAGTTTCCAGATAATGCCTTGTTTTTGCAGGAAAAACATCGAGGTACTGATTAATCAGCCGGGAAGAACTGAAAATAATATCATCCTCAGAATAGATGAGTTTCCCCCCAACTGCTTTAACCGCTTTTTCTTCATCTGCCAGTTTTCTGGGCAGAGCCTCTATTTTTTTTCTTTTGCGGTAATCAGGACCTTTGACGTAGAAATCAGGCTTTATTTTTTTAATTGCCGGGACTGCCGATTCGGATTCGATAATTGCCACATAATCAATTTGTTCCAGGGAGGAAAGGACTTCTGTTCTCAAATTCTGGGTAAAAATAGGCCTACCCGGGCCTTTTCTTACATAACTATCAGCAGTAACTGTCACGACCAGAATATCCCCGTTTCTTTTAGCACTTTCAAGATGTCTGATATGTCCGGGGTGGATAAGATCGAAGACGCCGTGGCAGTGGACGATTTTCTTTCCTTCTTTTTTCAGCTGTTGTACCAGCTTGCCCAATTCATTGATTCTTTTGATTTTTCTGCTGTCCCTGCTCATGCCCCCAATAATAACTACTTCAGTAAAAGCGTTCAAGTATATAATAAAATAGTTATGGCTGAAAAAGATGCCGGGAAAAAGTTTCATGGTTGGGTGACACCTGACCGTCACACAGTTTTCATCGGTCCTTTGGTTGGACTGCGGCATTCGGCTCATGTGGTGACTAAACCCTCACCGGAAAAAGAGGTCTTTTTGGAACGTTTCATTTATGTCGGTTGTCTTCACGGAGGGAATGATGCCGTCTATAACCGGCTGGAATTTATCGCTGACAATCCTCCGGATTATCTTATTTTCACCGGTGACCTGGCCGGTTCGCCGGAAATCGAACGGCTGAAAAAACACTTTTACGATGACAAAGAATCCAATAAAGAAAGCATTTATCGGCCGTATGCTTATTTTGGGGATTGGGCAGTGACTCTCCCCCAAAGCAGGCGCCGGGAACTGTTGGCCACTTTGGAACCTCATGCCGGACGGCTGTTAAAAATTATCAAAAAGATAAAAAATCCCCAAACCAAAATTTATATATTGGAAGGAAATTGGGACAATCCGATAATATCAGGAGTCAGGGCAATCGCCGGAAAAGACATTTCGGATGTTTTTGATACCCAAGCCTTCTTTCACAATCATGGCTTTCCTTTTACAAATCGTCCGAGCCTTATCCTGACTAAAACTTCCCTGCATATCCTCTTGCCTTATATCTCACTTTTGCAACTGAAAAAAAATAATAAGCCATTCATCAATAAATTCCATAAAGCCGTTACCCAAAGCAAAAAGGAAGGAAAACCGGTAGTCTTAGTCGGCCATGCCGAAGCCAATTGGCGCATCCACCATCTGGACAGACTGGTTGAAAAGATTACGGGTGAACGGAAAACAGTTATAGATAATTTCGGCCATCTTATGGCCATTTTCCAGCCAGATGAAGTCATTTATCCTCACCAGCATAGCCGCCTCCATGATGAACAGGGAAATCTGATTGACCCAAACAGCAAATATGCACTAAGCATCAGACATGATGGGGTGAGCTTAGTTGAAGATGCTGATTCAATTACACCCGACGATGCAACTATCCTGGCCACCTACATCCCGCTGGGTTACTTGGCCGAAGAAGATTTTTTTAAGCAAACTATTTTACCGCAACAGCCACGATCGTAGTTCCCCGGGGGATAAAATTCCAAAGATGATCAAAATAAAGCAGAATTGTCCCTAAATAAAAATATAATTTGCCAAAAAGCGAATTTGCCCTGAAAACTGCTGCGTCATGATCGCCTTTTATGGAATTCAAATAGATATTATAGAAATAAATTGAGAGACGATGGAACGGAAAACCGACGGTAAATACTTTAACCGCGGTAAACCTCGTTAAAGCCTCCCGTATCTCTAGGTTGGTAAATCGTCTTAGATGGCCTGCATAATCATCCAGAATATTCCATTGGGCAGGATTATTGGGTGTGGTTAATATCATCACTCCCCCTTTTTTTAATTCCCGATAGGCAACATCGATTGCTTTTTGGTAATTATTTATATGTTCAATGACTTCCTGCAGGATGCAGTAATCAAAATTTCCCCATTTCCGGCCGTTCATCTTTGTTATATCTGCCGAATATAAGTTATTCTTACTAGCTAAACCCTCTTCTGATAATCTCTTACTGGCAATATGCAGCGCTTTTCTGTTTATATCAATTCCGATTACCTGATATCCTTTTTTGGCAGCTGCAATCAGATTCCGTCCGCCTCCGCAACCCAAATCAATCAGTCTCGCCTTTTTCTTTTTTAAATTCGGTAAGACAATAGCCCGGGTTAAATAATTGAAAAAAGGATCATGATTCTGTGCCAGATCAATAATCTCTTCACTTAATTTATACAGCTGCATTTCCTGAATGTTGGCCTTTTTCTTCATGTGTCATCAAGATAAATATTTAAACCAGTTGCGGGTGGCTTTCTCAATAGACTCAGGTGTCCAGACTTTGGAGTTTTTCCAATATGCACTATTGTCCATGACCTTCTTCATTCCTTCTTCAAAGGAGACTTTCGGCTGCCAACCCAGAATTTTCCTGATTTTTCTTATATCAGCATAAATACAATCAGGTTCTCCTGGTCTTTTGGGAATACGGACTGACTTGCCGCCGATAATTTTTACCATTTCATTAATGGAATATGATCCCCCGCTGCCGACATTGAAAACCTCGTTGGATACTTTTGATTTGGCCGCAGTTATAAAAGCTTCAACCACATCCGAAACAAAAGTAAAATCCCTTGTCTGTTTGCCGTTGCCGATGACAGTCATCGGTTTGCCGCTCAATTTTTGGGCCATAAAAATGGAAATGACCGGCCCGTAAGTGCCATAGGTCCGGACTTTCGGACCATAGACATTAAATAAACGCAAAGATATAACGGGCAGTTTATAAACCTGGGCATAGTGAAGAGCGTACAACTCGCCTAAATATTTAGTCAGAGCGTAAGGGTATTGCGGGTGGACAGGAGCTGTTTCCGGTGTCGGGTAAATATCCGGAATAC
>MFJM01000015.1:21864-32245 GCA_001779205.1 Candidatus Gottesmanbacteria bacterium RIFCSPHIGHO2_02_FULL_39_14 | reverse complement strand
TTTCTTTTTTCGGCAATTTTAAATGCCAATTTTGCTACTCTCATAATTTCTTCTTTTGTATAAATACTGGTATCTATAGCTTTTTCACCATTACCAGTTCTCATTCTAGGTTCTCCGAAATATATTCCTCCCGTTAATTCTCTGACTATCATTAAATCAACTCCTTCTATTCGTTCTTTTTTTAATGGCGATGAATCAATTAAGTCTTTATAAGCTTTTACGGGGCGAAGATTTACGAATAAATTTAAAGTTTTTCGTAATTTCAGAAGCCCCTGCTCTGGTCTCACAGGAGCATTAGGATCTGAATCAAACTTCGGATCCCCGATGGCACCAAGAAGAATTGCATCGGATTTCAGGCAAATATTTAAAGTCGGCTCCGGTAGGGGATTACCAGTTTTTTCAATTGCGACAGCTCCGAAATCTCCATACAAAAAATTAAATTTATGACTAAATTTGCCAGCAATTTTTTTTAAAACGGCAACAGCCGCATCTGTTACTTCCGGCCCGATACCGTCGCCGGGCAGAACGGCAATATTAAATGTTTTTTTCATAAGCAGTTATCTTATCTTCGTGGGCAAGAATATACCCTAATTCATCTACTCCCATAATTAAATACGATTTTCTGAAAGGATCTATTTCAAAATAGAATATTTTTTTATTATCGACTATTGCAACAGTCTGGGATTCAAGATTTATTTTAATAAACGTATTCGGATTCTTTTTAATAATCCCGAACAATTCCTTTATTTCCGATTCCTTCAATTTTATGCATAAAAGTCCGTTTTTTAGGCAATTGTTGTAAAAAATATCGCCAAATCCAGACGAGATGATCACCCTGAAACCGTAATCCATCAAAGCCCATACTGCATGCTCGCGGCTTGACCCGCATCCGAAATTATTTCTGGCAAGAAGAATTGCTGCTCCTTTATTTTGTACTATTCCTGTGTCCTTGTTTTTCCAATTATAAAAAAGATATTTTCCTAAACTATCTTTGGAGGTTGTTTTTAAAAATCTTGCCGGAATTATCTGATCTGTATCGACATTTTCAGCTTCAACGACAATAACTCTAGAAATGATTTTTGCCAAAGCTTTCATAAATAAATTCTCGGATCGGTTATTCTTCCTTCTATTGCAGATGCTGCTGCCGTCAGGGGTGAGGCTAAAAAAGTTCTTACTCCCGGTCCCTGTCTGCCCTCATAATTTCTATTACTGGTTGAAAGGCAATATTTTCCGTACGGGATTTTATCATTATTCATGGCAATACAGGCAGAACATCCCGACCATCTCCATTCAAAACCCGCTTCTTTGAAAATTCTGTCCAGCCCCTCTTTTTCGGCAAGCATTTTGACCCGTCTTGATCCGGGAACAACCCAGGCTGTAACTTTTGAGTTGACTTTTCTCCCTTTTATTATTTGAGCCGCATCTCTTAAATCCGACAGTCTTCCGTTAGTGCAGCTTCCTATAAGAATATAATCAATCGGAAGAGATTCCATTTTTCTGCCAGGTTTAATCTGCATATAGTTTAACGCCCTTTTCTTTGCCTTTCGCCGGCTCTCGTCTCTTTCATTTTTTGGATCGGGAACCATTTCATTCATTTTAATTCCACTTGCCGGATCAGTTCCCCAAGTTACTAATGGCTCAATTTTATTTCCGTCTAAATTTACTGATTTTGAATATTTTGCTCCTTTGTCAGTTTTCAGTTTTTTCCATTCTTTAACTTTTTCTTCAAATTTTTTACCATTAGGTACAAATTTCCTGTTTCTAAGATAGTCAAAAGTAATTTTATCCGGAGCAATCAGACCTGCCCGGGCTCCGCCTTCTGTTGACATATTACAAATTGTCATTCTCTGTTCTATATTCAAATTTCTAATTAAACTTCCCGTATATTCAATAAAAAATCCCGTTCCGCCCGATATACCGATCTTTGCAAGTACTGCCAGCATGACATCTTTGGCTGTGACCCCCTTGCTAATTATTCCTTCAACATTTACTTCCATAGATTTCATCGGCTTTGCCAGAATACATTGTGTTGCTAAAACTTGTTCTACTTCCGTTGTTCCTATCCCGAAGGCCAAAGCTCCGAACGCGCCATGTGTTGATGTATGAGAGTCACCGCAGACAATTGTCATTCCCGGTTGGATGAACCCCAGTTCAGGTGCCATCACATGGACGATGCCTTGATAAGGAGAATCTAATCCGTATAAAGTTATACCGAAATCCCGGCAATTTCTGACCAGGGTTTCTACCTGCAATTTGGAAAGCGGATCCTTGATTAGTGTTTGATTATCGGTCGGGACATTATGATCACAGGTAGCAATTGTTTTGTCCGGTCTTCTTACTTTCAACCTCTTTTCTCTCAAGGCAGCAAATGCCTGCGGTGTTGTTACCTCATGGAGAATATGTCCGTCAATATAGAGAATTGCCGGCCCCAGTTTTTCCTGAAATACAACATGATTATTCCAAATTTTTTCTGCCAGAGTTTTTCCATTTTTCATATATTATGAACTTTTGATAGACTTACTCTCATATAAATTTAAAAGATCGTTATTGAAAATTTCTTTTTTAATATCAGCCAGTTCCAGAAATTTTTCATAAAATTGGTTAAGTTGCTCTTTAGTCATATTAATTTTTAATTTTTCCAGTTTATGCCTTAAGGCTGCCCGTCCGCTTCTTGCTGTCAGAACTATTTGGGATTTAGTAACTCCTACCGATTTCGGATCTATGATTTCATAATTTTCCCGTCTTTTTATGATCCCGTCCTGGTGAATGCCTGAAGAGTGTGCAAAAGCGTTGGCTCCGATAATCGCTTTATTTGGTTGAACTGGAATTCCCATTATAAGGGAAACCATTTTTGAAGTTTTTAAAATTTCTTCTGTTTTGACTAAAGTGTAGTAGGGCAGATAATTCTGTCTTGTTTTTATTGCCATGACAGTTTCCTCAAGTGACGTATTTCCTGCCCGTTCGCCGATTCCGTTGACCGTCACTTCAATTTGCCGGGCTCCGTTAATTATTCCTGAAAGTGTATTTGCTGTGGCTAAACCCAAATCATCGTGGCAGTGGACGCTTATAATTGCCCTGTCGATATTGGGAACGTTTTCTTTTAAAAATTTTATTTTTTCTCCGAATTCATCCGGAAAACAATACCCTGTCGTATCTGGAATATTGACAACAGTTGCTCCGGCATCAATTACTGCGGTTATCATTTTTGCCAAAAATTCATTCTCTGCCCGTCCGGCGTCCTCAGCGTAAAATTCCACATCCTCGACAAATTTTTTAGCGTATTTAACGGCTTCAATTCCCTGTAGTAAAATTTTTTCCCGGGTTGATTTAAATTTATATTTGATATGAATATCCGATACTCCGATTCCCGTATGGATTCTTGGCCTTTTTGCTTTTATTAAAGCCGCAACAGCCGCGTCAATATCGCCTTTAATAGCCCGTGTAAGTCCGCAAATTGTAGCTTTTTTAATAATTTTGGAGATTTCATCAACTGATTTAAAATCCCCTGGGCTCGAAATCGGAAATCCGGCTTCAATTACATCTACTCCCAAATTTTCCAATTGCAAAGCCAACTGTATTTTTTCCGCTGTCGTCAATTTTGCCCCCGGCGACTGTTCTCCGTCTCTTAAAGTCGTATCAAATACAAATATTTTCTGTTTCATTAATCTCCTTTTGTATTTAATCTTTTGGGTTCAAGAAGTAATACGACTGCTCTTTTTTCAGCTCTAGGTTTATGTTTTATTCCTTTGGGAATTACTGTCCCTTCTCCCTCTTTAAGTGCAATTGCGCCTTTTTCGGTATCAATTACTATTTCTCCCTTATAAATCAGGAAAAATTCATCGTAATTATGGCAATGCCAATGGAATTCTCCCTTCACCGCTGCCGCCCGTAAAACCCAATCGTTAATATAAGCAACATCTATTGGAAACCAGAATTTATTTCCCAGTTTCTTATCCACCTCTTTTAAATCGTATTTTTTAATTATTGCTTTTATATCCATATATCTCCTATTTAAAACATTAACGGTTCTTCTGTTCGCTTAAGATCCTGCGGATTTACAACGAAAGATTTTGTCACAATTCCGGCGTTCATGTAAACTTCCTGTTCATTAAGAAAGTCATTATCTAGAAGAAGTGGTATGTTAAATATTTTCCCGGCGGCCGGAACCTCACCGTATTCACATCCGGTAATGTGTCTCAGCTCATCCAATGTTGCCCCTCGGATCCTTTTTGCCTTAAAAATCTGTTTTAATTTTTCAAAGTCCGCCCGCTTTTGCGCGGGAATTGTAACCATGGCAAAATATTCTTTTCCCTGTTCATATACTTTTATCAGTAAACATTTCAGTTGCTGCTCGTATTTGCAGCCTAACGCTTTATGGTATTCTTCCGCTGACGCCCCGGGTGCGTGTTCAATTTCCCTAAAAGTTACCTGATTGTCAATATAAAATTGTTTGAGTTTCTGATAAGTCGTTTCTGCCATTTTTACTTCCAAAGTGAAAATTTTTTTGTAATCGGACTAATAATATCTTTATTACCGAATATGCAAACGCCGTAATATTCCAATTGATCTTCCGGAGTCGTTTTTGTCTTTTCTTTCTGTTCCAAATAGGTTCCAACTGTCATCGTGTTGGTAAAGTCGACAAAACAAACGCCCGCTCCTGTCAATTCTTTACGTAATATTCTTAATTGATTCGAATTATCCGCGGATAAAATTATGAAAGGATAGTCAGAAATACTTTTATGAATACCGCCACTTTGATCGATATATGAATCAAACCGCATTTCTGAAATGTTTGAATAACTGACAACTATTCCTGCTGCCATGTGCCCCAGTACGTTCATTAAATGTCCGACCGGAATCTTTTTATTTAATATAGCTACAAATTTGTTTTCTAGTTCATCTGATTGCATAATAAATTCCTCCCATAAAAAAAATCTCTCTGGTTCGAGAGATTTCAAATTTTTATAAAAACTCTCCCAAACCAGCCTACACCTTCAGAAGAAGGAGATTAAGCTGATTTAAGAGAGCTTGCCAAATCATGATGTAATTCTTATACCCTGTTTTTATTCTCCTGTCAAATATATACAAAACCCCTTCATTCCATGAGAAGGGGTTTTGGTTTTTCGTAAAATATATTCTAAGAAAAGTATTTATCCGCCGATTTTGTACATTCCTGTACCGCAAACCGGACACTTACCCTTAAGAGCTGGTTTACCGTTCTTCATCGTTACTTTCTGTGCGTTCGGATCATCACGCTTGGCGCGGCATTTTACACAATACATTTGTGCCATTTACTAATCACCTCCTTTAGAATTCGTTAACGAATTTTTTCATAAATGAGTTTACGATTTCTTAAGCCCTCCTAAGATTGCTCCTTGAGCCGCGCTACGAATAGTAGGTAAGGCGAAAGGTAAAATCAGGAGGGCAATCTACATAATTTTTTTATATCTGATTTAGCCTCAGGACCTATATACGAGGTAATATAACACACCTTGGGAAATTAGGGCAAAAATAGTGTAGAGGAAAATCTTTAAAAGGTCCTGCTTCAAATAATCGTATTCTGGAGTACTCTCTAAGGTTTGTGGCTTTGTGACAATAAAATCTATCTTTCTAGTTTTTTCACTTACCTCATTGCTGACATTTTTCACTATAGCACTCGATGGGGGCTTGACAAAATTATAAGTTAACCCTTTTTCTTTAAGGTTTCGGCGGTGAATTTCAGCCAATAACTTTTGTTTTTTCGTCTTTTTCGGCATAAAACGAATTCGTGCCTAAGCCTACCATATTGACACCTCTATGTAAAGCAAGTACAATTTCGGATACATAGTTTACTCGTTTTTACCGGATAAAATGGAGACAACTTTGTCAATATTGATTAGTATTATAGTTGTCTACTTGATAATCCAGACAGTTTATCTGGTAAAAATAAAAAGGCATTATCATCGGCTGGTCGATTCATCCGGAAAAGAAAATTTAACTGAGATTCTTGACGCAATTTTGAATAGATTAACGGAAAATAAATCTCATTTCGAAGATATCGATATAAAAATTGCCAATTTAGCTAAACTTAGTCGGAGCCATATCAGAAAAGTAGGCATCTTAAGATTTAATCCTTTTGCTGATACTGGTGGGGACCAGTCTTTTATCTTAAGTTTATTGGATGAAACCGATAGCGGAGTTGTTTTGACATCATTACATAATAGGAACAATACCCGCTGGTATGCTAAAAATGTTATCAATGGCAAAGGTCAGCAATTTGACTTGACTAATGAGGAGTTAAAAGCCATTAAATTAGCCCGTTCAAATAAGGAGAATAAAATTGAAAAAACTTAATTTAATTCAAATATTTTTCAGCGTAGCGCTTTATTTTATATCAACCGGTATCTCCTTTGCTGCTTTTAATCTGACATCTGTGGGGGAAGATTCAATCACTTCACCTGTTGTCAATATTTCGCCAAGCACCAAAGCCCAATTTAAAGTTGATCCGTCAGTCCCTAGGGATCAGGTTTGCCCTTTAAATGGTGTCAAGTACACTAAACAGGAAAGTGATATCTATCAAACACGTCGTCCCCTGGCCGTTATGGTTGAAAATAGTGAGGATTCGCGGCCCCAATCAGGCATCTCCCGGGCGGATATAGTCTATGAAGCTATAGCTGAAGGTTGGATAACTAGACTAATGGGAATCTTTTATTGCAATACTCCGATGGAAAATATTGTTTTTGCCCCCGTTCGAAGCGCCCGTACCTATTTTGTTGACTGGGTTTCCGAATATGATGCTCTCTATAACCATGTCGGAGGCGCCGGCCGCTGTAATGATGATACTGTCGACAATCGTGCAAAAGCCCTCTGTCAGATCGACCGTTATGGAATTAAAGATCTTGATCAGTTCGGCATCGGTTTTCCTGATTGTTATCGAAATCCCGACCGTTTGAGTCATCCGGTAGCCACCGAACATACCATGGTCTGTTTTTCTGACAATCTTTATAAGATAGCCGAGAAACGTGACTGGACTAATGTTGATGACAAAGGTATTCCCTGGGATAAAAGTTTTGAGCCCTGGCAGTTTAAGGATGATCCGCCGGTAGATGTTCGCGGAACTGTCAACTCTGTCAAACTGGTTTTTGCACAAGGTTATGATAAATATGATGCTTTATGGCAATACGATAAAGAAACGAACGTCTATAAGCGGCAAACTGGCGGTCAACCTCATCTGGATTTGGAGAATAAGGAACAGGTAACGGCTAAAAATATCATTGTTCAGTTATCAAAAATAACCGGTCCCGTAGATGAACATGGGCATATTCTTTACACTACCATAGGCAATGGTAAAGCTATTATTTTTCAGGATGGTAAGGTAATTGTAGGTAGCTGGAGTAAAAAATCCCGCCTTGGCAGAACCAAATTTTATGATAATGTCGGCCATGAAATAGACATGACCCGTGGTCCGATTTGGATCGAAATAGTCGATAGCGAACAAAAAGTTACTTATTAGTTAATATTCCTGCCGGAAAGGATAGCGATATGCTTCATGATTTAATCGTGTCCCGCGTCCGGGTAAAAATTCTTCAGTTGTTCTTTTTATCTCCCGGAAAAATCTATCATGTCAGGGACATAGTCAGAAGATGTGACGAAGAAATTAATGCGGTCCGTCGGGAATTAGCCCATCTGGAAAAGGCCGGTATGATGAGCAAAGAAAGAAGGGCCAACCGCCTCTTTTATATGCTTAAGAAGGATTATCCAATATATTTTGACCTTCTGGAATTAATTGAAAAAACTAAAGGATTGGGCGGTGAATTAATCAAAAACAGAACGAAGTTAGGTAAAATAAAATTTGCCATGATATCCGGCCGCTTTGCCCGCCATATACCAAGAAGCGGCAACGAGGTGGATCTTTTAGTAGTGGGTAAAGTAGTATTGCCGGAACTTGGCCAGATCGTTAGACGTGAGGAAGTTAGGCGTGAGACGGAAATTAATTATACGGTTATGAGTGAGGAAGAATTTGAATTCAGAAAACGCCGTCGGGATCCCTTCATCTCCGAAGTTATCAAAGGGTCTAGGATTATGGTTATCGGAGACGAATTAGAGTTGGTCAAGTGACGCCTCAGCGTCATCCTGAGCGTTTCGGAGAAAGTCGAAGGATCTATGAAACAAAAAATTATTAAAGCCGGGCCATTCAGTCTGGCAGTTGTTATTCCCGCAGTATTTATTCACGCTTTGGGAATAAATAAGGGAGATACGGTTATTGTGGAAACGGATAGTATCAAAGGAATAGTAAAAATGAGATTTAAAGGTTCTCTTCTTCAACTCTCTTTACCTGAATCAAAAATCAAAAAAAAGTCTCATCCTCAAAAAAATTAACTTATTATATGAAATCTCCGCGCTTCTTACTTTGGTTTATTGCTATTTTGACTGTTGTTGCTGCCTTAATTGATTTGCCGGAAAAATTAGAATTATCTGTTCCCTGGGGCAAAACAACAATCAATCGCTCCGTCACAACTCCCGAAATTAATATCAATTTAGGTCCCGTTAAATATAAAAAGTCATTTTCCACCCGTCTTGGCCTTGATCTGTCTGGTGGAACCCATTTGGTCATGGAAGCCGATATGGCTAAAATTCCGTCTGGCGACCGGCAATCTGCTTATGAGAGTGCCAGAAATACCATAGAAAGAAGAATTAATCTTTTCGGCCTGACCGAACCGGTCATTCAAAAAGCCAAAGTAGGGGATTCCTACCGGATAATTGTTGAAATACCCGGAATATCAGATATGAGTAAAGCCATTGATCTTATTGGCACAACAGCCCAATTATCTTTCCGGCAGGAAGCATCCGACGCTGCCAAAATTGCTACCCCCAGTAGTTATTTGGAAATTTGGCCGATAGACTCCGGATTGACCGGAAAAAATCTCAAAAGAAGCCAGGTAGTTTTTGATCCCAAGTCCGGTGCTCCCCAGGTTTCTTTGGAATTTGATAGTCAAGGGGCAAAAATCTTCGAGGAAATTACCGGTAGTAATATCGGTAAAACCATCGCTATTTTTCTTGATCAATCACTATTATCAGCTCCCAGGGTAAATGACAAAATAACCGGTGGTCAGGCTGTTATTCAGGGACAATTTTCGCTTAACGAAGCCAAACAACTCTCCATTCTTCTCAACGCCGGAGCTTTGCCTGTTCCTTTAAAAGTCATCGAACAGCGTCAGATTGGTGCCACTTTGGGTCAAAAAACTATCCATAACAGCCTGATAGCGGCAGCCACAGGTCTTTCTACAGTTGCTCTCTTTATGATTGTCAATTACGGCTTTTTAGGTGTTGTGGCCGATATTGCCCTGGTATTTTATGCTTTGATCGTCTTTGCTGTTTTTAAGACCGTTCCCGTAACTTTGACTTTAGCCGGAATTGCCGGTTTTATTCTTTCCATCGGTATGGCGGTTGATGCCAATATACTTATTTTTGAAAGGATGAAAGAGGAACTCCGCTGGGGAAAAGATTATTTAACATCTCTTAAACTTGGTTTTGATCGGGCATATCCGTCTATCCGCGACTCAAATATTTCATCTTTGATTACCTGCGGTATTCTTTATTGGTTCGGCACCGGTATTGTCCGCGGTTTTGCCATAACCTTAAGCTTAGGTATTATGATTTCTTTTTTCAGTGCCATGGTTATATCCCGAACATTCCTAAGATTAATTTATAAAGGCTAGCGACCAACGACCAACGACTAAAGACAAAATATATATGTACGATCTGATTGGAAAAAAATGGTGGTTTTTCATCTTTTCCGGACTGATTATAATCCCCGGAATTATTTCTTTGTTTCTTTGGGGTATCAGGTTATCTATTGATTTTACCGGAGGCACACTTTTGGAAATTAAGTTCCTGGAAAAACAACCGTCGTCCAACCAGCAAGTTGAGCAGGTTATTAAACAGGAAGATATCGGTTTTGTGTCCGTATCCGGTACCCGGGAAAAAACTTATCTTTTGAGATTGAAACCGATAGACAAGAACCAAAATGAAAAGCTCCAACAGAAATTATCAGAAAAAATTAGCCCGGTTACGGAAATTCGTTTTGAAACAGTCGGCCCGACTGTTGGCCAGGAAACAACTAAAAATGCCGTCAAGGCAGTTATCGCTGCCTCACTGGCAATCATCATCTATATTGCTCTTTCATTCAGGCACATTCCCAAACCTTATTCCTCATGGAAATTCGGTGTAGCTGCCGTAGTGGCTCTAATCCATGATGTTTTGGTAGTTATTGGGATCTTTTCCCTTTTGGGTCATTTTTACCATGTGGAAATTGACAGTCTTTTCATTACAGCTCTTTTAACCGTCATGGGCTTTTCCGTTCATGATTCGATTGTGGTATTTGACCGCATCAGGGAAAATT
>MFJM01000015.1:0-21852 GCA_001779205.1 Candidatus Gottesmanbacteria bacterium RIFCSPHIGHO2_02_FULL_39_14 | reverse complement strand
CCGACACGCCCTTTGATAAAATCGTCAACGTGTCTCTTGTTCAGACCCTAGCCCGTTCTATTTCTACTTCCCTAACAGTTATTTTTACCCTTTTTGCCCTTCTTCTTTTTTCGGGAGCATCCATCCGCTGGTTCATAGTTGCTCTTCTTATCGGTATCACTTCCGGTACCTATTCTTCCATTTTCAACGCCTCCCCCCTCCTGGTCATCTGGGAAGACTGGAGCAAAAAAAGATTACACACCCCCCGAGTGCACTAGCTAGACACATCCGGATTTATTCATGAAAATAAGAAAAATACGGATAAACGACATACCTCAACTTGTCATTATGGATCGTCAAGCTTATGGTAATTATGGTGCTGACGAAGAATTTTTTAGGAAAAAATTATTATCACCTAATGCCAAAATATTAATAGTCGAAAATGCAGGGAAAATAACTGGATTTACGGTTTTTGAAATATTGAAACAAAACGAAATACCCAAAGATTTTAGTGATTTAGAAATTAGTAAGCCTTTAAAAGAGAAATGGATGTATATTATAGCTTTTACTACCAAGGCTAATTATGAAGATGTGGATGCTGATATTCAACTCTTACAAGCTGCTGAAAAATTAGCCAGGAATTTAAAATGTAATACTTTCTGTGTTCCTTTAAGTAAAGATCATCCTTATCCGAAAGCATATAATTTTTTTGAAATAAATGGTTATCAAAAAGTGGGTTCAATCAAATGGAGAGCAAGTCCTACAGAAAAAATAGATTGTTACTTATACCTTAAATCGACTTCTTGACAATGTGAGCATTAAAGTGTACATTAAGTAAATGACTAATGTTATACCTGTCACTCATGCCAGAAGAGATCTTTTACGGCTGGTTGATAAAATCGATAGAGATTATACCCGTATTGATATAACAAAAGGGGGTAAAGTAAAAGCTACCTTAGTTTCACCTGAATATTTGGATTCTTTGGAAGAAACTATTTATTCTCTTAAATATTCTTTGAAAGATATTAAGAAAGCTGAGAAAGAAATAGCCCAAGGTCACTTTGTAACTTTAGAAGATTTAAGAAAAGATCTTAAAAAAAGAATAAAAAATGCCCGTTAAATCGGTCATTATCGAAAGGTCCGTCCGGAAAAGATTACCTAAACTTCCTCTTTACATCCACGAAAGAATTATCGACGCCATAAATGATTTATCTTTTAATCCGTTAAAAGGAGTTAAGCTTCACGGAGAACTTTCAGAATACTATAAATTAAGAATAGGAGATTATCGTATCATTTACCAGTTTGATTCAGAAAAAAGCCGGATAATTATTGTCAAAGTAGAACATCGCCAAGGGGTTTATAAATAACTAGACGCTGATTTTACTTTCTTTCTTTAGATCTTTGATTCTTTTTAATAAAACTTCTTTCTCATTTGGCAGCTTACCCGAAACTACATCCTCAAAAAGCATATTAAGTACTGCCCCAACCAGAGGCCCCGGCCCTGTTTTGTAAATCTTCATTACGTCATGCCCGTCAGCTTTTAAGTCAGCTACAGAAAATGGTTGCTTTTGAACTTCAATCAGTCTCTTTTTAAAAAGTTCCAGTCTCCAGGAGGTTTCCCTGGCTCCTCCTCCCAATCGGTCGCCAACTCTCAAATCCAGAATATCGGCCACGTTCTCAATTCCCACGTTTCTAATAAACCGCCGTACTGCCGAATCGGTCTGTCGCGCGTCTACCGTAAATTGATGGTAGTGGACTAATAGAATTAATCTCTGGCTGTCTTTCTTGGAAAAGTGAAATCTTTGGGTAAAATTCTTCACAATTGATGCTCCTACAATTTCATGGTTATAAAAAGTAATTACGCCCTCCGCTGTTTTTTTGAATGTAACCGCCTTACCGACATCATGAAGAAGTGTTGCCAATCTTACGATCGGATCTTCTGACGGACACATTTCCAGTGATTTCATCAAATGCGTTCCTACGTCATAAATATGATGCCGCTTCGGGCTTTGTTGCTCAATGCCGAAACATTTTTCCACTTCAGGCAAAATCTCTTTTAAAAGACCGGATTCCTTTAAAAGCATAATTCCCATTGCCGGCTTCCTGGATGATAATATTTTAATAAGTTCATCCCTGATCCGTTCTCCGGAAATTTTATTAATCAAACTGGAATTAATGCCTATCGCCGCTAATGTTTTTTTCTCAATGGAAAACATAAGTTGGACACTAAGTCTCACTGCCCTTAACATCCTTAGGGCATCTTCAGAAAATCGCTTTTCAGGGTTTCCCACCGCCCTGATTAATTTTTTTACCAGATCGCTGATTCCGTTGTGTTTGTCAATTATTTTCGTCCCATCAAATGCCAGGGCATTGATGGTGAAATCCCGTCTGTCTAAATCTTCCTCTAATGAATCTCCGAAAACTATTTTGTCAGGATGCCGGTAATCGCTGTAACTGCCTTCACTTCTGTAAGTGGTTACCTCATAAATTGCCGGCTTGTCCGCCGTAGCCTTGGCGAAGGTGGATTTTTCGGACCCCTTAACGTCAAAAGGAATACCTACTGTCCCGAATTTATTGTCATAAAAACTGTCGGGAAAAAGTGATTGGATTGCCTCCGGTGTGGCATTGGTGGTAAAATCCCAATCTTTTGTTTCTTTCCCTAACATCATATCCCTGACACAACCTCCGACCGCATAGCACTCAAAACCGGCCTTCTTCATTTTAGCCATCAATTCTTTAGCTTGTTTAGGTAACTCAAATTTCATATCCTTTATTATATCCCAAATACTGTATGCATAATTGGCAAATCATCAATAATTATCGTTTTGACCAGGAAAAAAAGACTGCTCTCAAAAGTTTCATTATTAGTCTTCTCAAAAACCGCGGAATAACTGGAAAGGGGAATATAGCTAATTTTCTCCGCCCGGACTTAAAAAATATAACTCCGGAAAATTTAAATATCAGTCAAAAAGAAATGACAAAGGCGTCCGAACGCCTAAAAAAAGCCATTCATAATCGGGAAAGTATCGTCGTTTATACCGATTATGATGTTGACGGTATAGTTGCCGGAGCCATTATCTGGGAAATTTTATTCAAAATGGGAGCAAAAATTATGCCTTTTGTCCCGAACAGAATAACGGAAGGTTACGGATTATCAAAAACCGGCCTTGATAAAATCCGGGAAAAATTTAATCCCTCTTTAATCATTACGGTCGATCACGGAATTTCTGCCTCAAAGGAAGTTTCTTATGCCCGAAAGTTTGCTATTGATATCATAATTATTGATCACCATCTCCCCGCTAAATCCCCGCCGAAACCGTTTGCCCTGATACATACGACGCAACTGTCGGCGGCCGGATTAGCCTGGGTCTTTACGAACTTTTTGACCGGCAGACTTCTGGAGAAATATCTGGATCTGGTTGCCTTGGCTACCGTCGCCGATATGGTTCCATTATTAAATGAGAATAGAATTTTAGTTACTTTCGGACTTAAAGAGATTAATAAAACCAGACGCGTTGGCTTAAACAGTCTGATGAAAGCCTCAGGAGTAATAAAAGGTCAGATAGATTCTCATACTCTTGGTCATATCCTCGCTCCTCGTCTCAATGCCTCCGGAAGATTGGAGGAGGGTATTGACTCTTTAAGACTTCTTTGTACCAAAGATAGACAGAGGGCTAGTGATTTGGCTCAAAAGCTGAATAATGTAAATCGTCATCGCCAAGCCTTGACTAAAAACAGTCTTGATTTGGCTCATTCTATTATCAAAGAAACTTCTAATCTCGTCTTCGTCCATAGCGATACCTTCCATCAGGGTGTAATAGGCCTGATTGCCGGGAAATTAGTGGAAACTTATCACCGTCCGGCCATCGTTGTTTCCGTAGGCAGTGAGTTTTGTAAAGCCTCAGCCAGATCAGTCAAAGGTGTCAATATCGTCGAATTAATTAAAGTTGCCTCCGATTTATTGGTTTCAGTTGGCGGTCATCCTATGGCTGCCGGTTTTACCGTCAAAAAAGAAAATCTGAATAAATTGGAAAAAAAATTGCTAGCTTCCTCCCAAATACTTATTAAAACGGAGGATTTGACGGAAAAAAGATTAATTGATCTGGAATTGGATATCGCTTTTCTTAATTGGGATTTGTATCGGGAGATACAACAATTATCTCCTTTCGGCCAGGCTAATCCACCGCCTCTGTTTGCCGGTTTTAACAATACTGTGCTTGATTATTCCTTGGTTGGCCGGGATAAAAATCACCTCAAATTACTGCTTTCCTCAAAATTAAATTCCCGGAAGGCCTTTTCTGCCATAGGCTTTAATTTTTCCCCTGTTTTTCCGGAACTTAAATTGGGAGCTCTCGTTGATATTATTTATCAGATAGAAGAGGATAATTGGAATCACCTCCGTAGCTTGATTTTAAAATTGAAGGATGTTAGACTCTCCGAAATCTAATATGAGAATAATTCCTTCAACCATGGCCACCCAGCATCCGGATAACGCCGGAAAACCCTACTGGCATAATCGTCCCTTTGTCTCTTCCCCGGCCGAAATAAAAGAAAGTTTTCTCTGCTTCTCCGATCTTAATATTGACGAATATAACTGGGATTGGGAGGGTAAATTTGTTGATGAGGCTGTTATCGACCGTCTTTTACATCAGCATTATGCCTATTTTAAAAAAAATCCCTTGGGTAAAAATAAATTTTTAACTTTCCGTTTTCCCAATCCCAGAGTGGAAAAACAGTTCCGCCTGGCCAGGGCGCTCATGGTAGCCATCACTTCCAGCCAGTTATCCAGAAGTCTTGGCTTTAATGTTGACCCCGTTTTTGAAGCCATTCTGCCTTTGACTGAAAGTGCCCGGGAAATTATTGACATTCAGGAAGCATTTAAGGCTCTGGTTGGGATCGAACACCAATTATTAAAACTTAACCAATCTTTAAAACATATTGAAATTATTCCTCTTTTTGAGAGTGTCGCGACCATCATCAGCTCCGATACTATCATTAGGGAGTATACTAAATTACATAAAAAAAAATTCGGCCGGTCCCCGTTATATCTCCGTCCTTATATCGCCCGCAGTGATCCTGCTTTAAATTCCGGTCTTATCCCGACTATTCTAGCTTTAAAGATAGCTTTAAGCCGCTATAAAAAATTATCCGAACAACTTGAAATACCCCTTTTCCCCATGTTGGGTACGGGTTCGTTACCCTTCCGTGGTGGCCTAACCCCTGATACAATAGCCAAAAGTCTGGATGAATATGCCGGAATTTCCACCCTTATTATCCAAAGCGCCTTCCGCTACGACTATCCCCGTTCTAAGGTAATTCAGGCTATAAGAACAATTAAGGAGCAACTGCCTAAAAATAAGGCCCGTTCTCTAAACGATAACCAAATAAAAAAATTAGATTCATTAATTCCTTCTTTCACCATATCTTACCGTCGGACCATCGAAAAAATAGCCCCCCTTATCAATAATCTCAGTAAATATGTTGCCAAGAGACGGGAAAGGATGCTTCATATAGGACTCTTCGGCTACAGTCGCGGAGTAGGTCATGTACAATTGCCCCGTGCCATAACTTTTACCGCTGCTCTCTATTCAATTGGGGTTCCGCCCGAATTAATCGGCTCCGGTCGTGGGTTGAATGAAGCTGTCAAATCAAAATCGGGAGATTTGGTTATTAATACTTATCGGCATTTAAAAAATGACTTACAACAGGCAGGCTACTTCCTCAATAAGGACAATCTGCTGCGTCTTGCCCGTCAAAATTCTGCCTGGAAGGATGTAAAAGAAGACATAGACGCTATCGAAAAAAATCTTAAAATCAGACTGGGCCCTAAAAATCATATTCACCGGGAACATCACAAATTAACAAATAAAATTTTGGATAAATTTCTTAATAAAAAAAATGTCTCGCCCTTAATAACTTTAACCGGCCGCCTCCGCCATAGTTTAGGCTAATGTTAGCGGGCTTGTTTCGTAGTCTGTCAATCGGATATACTATACGAGATAAGCACCATAAACATGAATAAAATAAATCTTTCCGAGCGTGCCCTTCATGCCCCTGCCTCTGCCATCAGAAAATTAGTTCCCTTTGCCGATAAGGCTAAAAAGAGGGGTTTAAATGTTTATCACGTTAATATCGGCCAACCTGATCTGCCCACACCGGAAAAAATCATGAATTTTATAAGAAGTTATCCGGCCAGTACGCTCGAGTATGCCCCCTCGTCCGGAATGTCGGAAACAGTCTCCGCTTGGGCCGTCTTTTATAAAAATAAAGGAGCTTCATTTTCAGAAGAAGATATTATCGTCACTGCAGGCGGCAGTGAAGCACTCTCCTTTGCCTTTTTTTCCGTAGCCGATCCTGGCGACGAAATTATCGTCTTCGAGCCTTTTTATACCAGTTATGCCATCATTGCTGCAATGGCTGATATAAATTTAAAAGCCATAACCACCAGAGTCGAGAATGGCTTTCACTTGCCTGATTATAAAATAATCGAAAAGGCTATTAGTAAAAAAACCAAAGCCATCATTCTCTGTAACCCCAATAATCCGACAGGCACTCTCTATACCGAAAGGGAAGTTAGACTAATTGTTGATTTAGCTTTAAAGCATAATCTCTATATTATTTCCGACGAACCCTATCAGGAAATTGTTTTCGACGGCCTTTCACTTCTGCCGTTTTCTTCTTTTAAAAAACTCCTGCCTCAATTAATCGTCACCGACAGTGTTTCCAAACGATTCAATTCCTGCGGTGCCCGCGTAGGATGTTTGGCTAGCAAAAATAAACAAATCATTTCTGCCAGTCTCAAGTTCGCCCAAGCCAGGCTTAGTGTGGCCACCGTTGATCAGTTGGCGGTAGTGCCTCTTCTTAAAAATCATTCTCAATATGTAGGGCAGGTGAGAAAGACATACCAGTCTAGAAGAGATACCGTCATTGCCGAATTAAAAAAAATTCCTGGAGTTTCCTTAACCCCTCCTCAGGGTGCCTTTTACCTGATTCCTGAACTGCCAATAAACGACAGTGACAAATTTGCTCAATTCTTGTTGGAGAAATTCCAGGACAAAAAAGAAACGGTTATGGTTGCTCCGGCAACCGGCTTTTATAAAACCGCTGGACTTGGTAAAAAAGAAATAAGGATTGCCTACGTTTTGAATGAAAAGAAATTGGTTAGAGCCGTCGAGTTGCTGAATTTAGCCCTCAAACAATACAATCATTAACCATTAACCATTAATCATCAACCGTTTTATTATGGACAGAGTTTTAATCAAAGACACCCTAAATCATATCGGTAAATCCATCACTCTTTTCGGATGGGTAAATAGTATCCGTAAACACGGTAAAATTGCCTTTATCGATCTGAGGGATATCACCGGTATTATTCAAATGGTGGATATCGGTTCGAAATATCAAAATAAGGTCGGGGCGGAATATGTTGTTAAAGTCAAAGGCAAGATAAAAAACCGGCCGGAAAAACTCATCAATCCCAAAATACCTACCGGAACAATTGAACTGGAAATCGAAAATCTGGAAATTATTTCACCATCATTGGTACCTCCATTTCCTTTGGATACCGACGGATATGAAATAAACGAGGAAACCAGGATTAAATACCGTTATTTGGATTTACGCCGCCAAAGGATGAAAAACAATATTATTCTTAAATCCCGTATTTTTACTTTCATTCGTAATTTCTTAGTCAATCGCGGTTTTTATGAAATCGAAACTCCGATTCTGACTAAAACCACTCCCGAAGGGGCTCGTGATTTTATCGTTCCATCCCGACTCCAGCCTGGTAAATTTTATGCCTTGCCCCAATCGCCCCAACAATATAAACAATTACTTATGGTAGCCGGCTTTGAAAAGTATTTTCAGATAGCCCGCTGTTTCCGTGACGAGGATCCCCGTCATGATCGGGCTTATGGTGAATTTAATCAGCTTGATATGGAAATGTCCTTTGTGACGCAGGAAGATATTCTTCAAATTTCTGAAGAATTATTTACGCGCCTTATAGAAACAATATTCCCCGAAAAGAAAATTAAACAAAAGCCTTGGCCAAGGATTTCTCACCACGAAGCAATAAAAAATTACAACACCGATAAGCCTGATTTAAGAGCTGATAAAAAAGACAAAAATGAACTTGCTTTTTCCTGGACGATTGATTTCCCTCTTTTTAAAAAGCAATCACAGGATGATTATTTTTACGGCTCCGGTAAAGCCAAGTTTGCCCCCTCTCATCACATGTTTACTGCCCCTCATCCTGATGACATTAAACTTCTGGACACCGATCCCTTAAAAGTCAGAGGTCTTCAGCACGATTTGGTCCTCAACGGGTATGAGATCGGCGGCGGCTCCGTAAGAATTCATCAATTGGAAATTCAGGAGAGGGTATTTGATCTTATCGGATTCACGAAAGAGCAAAAAGGCCAATTTGAACATATGCTGAACGCTTTTAAATACGGAGTTCCGCCTCACGGCGGTATTGCTCCTGGCCTTGATCGATTTTTATTTGTTGCACTCGGCGAGCCTAGTATTAGGGAAGTAATGGCGTATCCTTCACTCTCCGGAGGACAAATTTCTGTTATGGATGCTCCCAATTACGCAACCGATTCACAGTTAAAGGAATTAGGTATCGCTGTTGTCAAAAAATAAATTCCTCTATCCAATGCAGAAAAAAAAATTCAAATATAATTCCCAAAATTTCCCCATTCCACGTCTGGTTCAATATACTCTTTTTGTCATCCTTTTACTTCTCAATCCCTCTTCCAATAAATACTTTCCTAAGTCACAAGCTGTAATTGTCAACGAGCCCACCCCGACCATTACTTTACCTCCTCCTCCGCCTCTTCCCGTTAATTCCACAAACGTCCAAGCTCCGCTATTAACAGCTGAAAGTATTGTCGTTAAAGATATCGATTCCGGAATGACTCTTTATGCTAAAAATGAAAATAAATTGCTCTTTCCGGCCTCCACCACCAAAGTGATGACCGCTCTGGTAATTCTTGACGAATATGGCTTGGATGATATCGTCACGGTTAAAACAGTTATTAATAACGGCCGCAGGATGAATCTTGTCATGGGGGAAAAATTAACCGTAGAAGCTCTTCTTTACGGAACTTTAGTTCACAGTGCCAATGATGCCGCTTATACTTTGGCAGAAAATTATCCCGGCGGGGTCGATGCCTTTGTCATGCAAATGAATAATAAAGCCCAAAGTTTAGGACTAAATAATACCCATTTCACTAATCCGGTCGGTTTTGACGATCCCAGTCACTATACCTCCGCCAGTGATTTGACAAGACTGGCAGTTTTTGCCTTGAAGAATAAAATCATCGATAAGATCGTTTCTACTAAATCTATTACCGTCTCCGATATCAGTTACACTTATTTTCATGAGCTGCAAAATGTAAATCAGCTTTTGGGTAAGGTTGCTGGAATAGCCGGTTTGAAAACCGGTTATACCGAAAATGCCGGTGAAGTCCTTATTTCCAAGCTCAAAAAAAACGACCAGACTATCCTTATCGTTGTCTTAAAAAGTGCTGACCGTTTTGCTGAAACAGTCGCTCTTATTGATTGGGTCTTCAATAACTTTCAATGGCTCCCTCTCTCCCAAATCACTCCATCTGAACTATAAACAGAACTAGCATTCTGTCATTCTGAGGCTGAAAGCCGAAGAATCTCTCAACTTGTTTGAGCTACTCGCATTCGCGAGAGATCCTTCACTGAAGTTCAGGATGACGTCATTCCAGGTATTCCGGCCTGACCGCAGGATAATAGGCTGCGAAATTATTGTCACCTTCAAAGACGAATATCGGTTGTAGATATGGTTGCGGGGCAGATGTGTCGTAATACGCCGGATAAATCTTCCTGATAATAATTTCATTACTGTTGTCCCCGCGGTTTATGACAAACGCCGATCCTCCCGTCAATGCCTGATAGGCTTCTTCAGCGGAAATCAGCGGATAAGTGGCAAAATTCAACATATCGATTGGCCAGAAAATATAGGAAATTTCTGAAATATTGTTCGGTGGTTTGCCGGAAGCCGGCATATAAATGACGTAATTGAAACTTTTGTCAAACTCCTCAGGAAGTACATTCATGCCGTCTATTTCTTTCCTGAAATAGTTAATCCGAACTGCCTGAGTTGTTGACAATGAAGATGCCGGTACCAGTTTTTTTAATCTGTCGTCATAGATTAATATTTCACTGGTCACATTTCCGTTCAATATAGTATCATCAAAAAGGTTTCTGGAAGAGAGGTAGCTCCTTACGTTATTTATTACTTCGTCCAAGCCTGAGATTCGTCCGATTTTAAAAATGCTGATATCGGAAAGATAATTATATTTAAGTTGGAAATTTAGGTTAGTTCCGTCAACGAATAAAGTCAGATTCGGATCGCTTTGTTTAGTATAATAGTAATAGACCGTATCAATAATCGGTAGTTCTTCAAATCCTAATGACTTAGCCAATTTTTTAGCTTCTTCCCCTGATTCAAAGGTATAACTCTTTTTAGGCATGGCATAAACCTTTCCTGATGCTGTAGTTTCCGGCGGCCTGCCCTCAATATTTTGTAATGTAAAGGTCATTCCTGTTGACGAAACTGCACCTTTTATAAATATCGGTTTTGGCAATTTACCAAAGAGAACGTTCGGTATGGTTGGCAAGGGTTGGTGGGTCGTTTTGTAATATTGAATAGCTAAACCGATAATAAATTTCAGTATCAAAAAGAAAATCAACAAAATGCCTAAATATAGTACTGTTTTCCTCACTCCGATTGATATTTCTGTTAGGTTGGCCATAAATTGAGTATAAACAGTCAACCATGTTAAAATCAATAAAAATGCAAACTGTTCGTGTCAGAATCGCCCCCTCTCCTACCGGATCGGATCTCCACATAGGCAATGTCTATACCGCTTTAATTAATTTTGTCTTTGCCAAAAAAAACCGGGGAAAATTTATTGTCAGAATTGAAGATACTGATAGAACTAGATTGGTAAAAGGTGCAGAAGGAAAAATACTGTCTTCGTTGAAGTGGTTTAATATTTACTATGATGAAGGTCCGGATATTGGCGGACCCTTGGGTCCTTACCGACAGTCGGAAAGATTATCTTTATATAAAAAATATGCCCATAAACTGGTTGGCAAAGGTAATGCTTATTATTGTTTTTGCAATTCCTCCCGGCTTAACCAAATGAGAAAAAGACAAATGGAAAAAGGTCAACCTACTCTTTATGACGGCTTTTGTCGCCATTCTGATCCCCGAATTTCCGCCAAAAGGATTATCAAAGAAAAATTTGTCATCAGGTTAAAAGTTCCGCGTCAGGGCACAACGGTCTTCAATGATCTTATCAGAGGTCCAATCAGTTTTGCTAATAAACTGATTGACGATCAGGTACTTCTAAAATCCGATGGTTACCCTACTTACCACCTGGGAGTTGTTGTTGACGATCATTTGATGGAAATTTCCCATGTTATTAGAGCCGAGGAATGGATCTCTTCCACGCCCAAACACGTTTTAATATATAAGTTCTTAGGCTGGCAATTGCCTGTTTTCGCCCATGGTCCGATCCTTCGTAATCCGGACAAAAGTAAATTATCCAAACGGAAAAATCCTGTCTGGGCTTCCTGGTATAAAGAGCAGGGATTTTTACCTGAAGCGATTCTCAACTATTTGGCTCTCATGGGTTGGTCCCATCCTGAAGGAAAAGATATTTTTTCCCGGCAAGAATTAATAGATAAATTCCGTCTTGAAGATTTAAAAGCAGTCGGTCCGGCTTTTGATTTAGTAAAACTGGAATGGCTTAATGGAGAATACATTAGACAAACTCAAAACTCAAAACTCAAAACTCAAATCTATGAATTTTTAGATAAAAAATATCCGCAGGAATTGATCAGCAAAACGATCCCTTTGATTAAAGAAAGAATTAAGAAATTATCTGACTATCTTCCTCTTTGCCGTTTCTTCTTTGAAGAACCGGAAAATTATGAATGGGACATAATTTCTTACCGCAGTTTATTATCCAAAATTGTTCTCCAGTTGGAAAATCTTAACCAGTGGAAGAGTGCAATAATCGGTCAAACAATGAAAGTGTTGGCGGAAAAATTAAAGATAAAAAATTCTGAATTTTTTATGGTCTTGCGTGTTGCCGTCACCGGTCAAAAAGTTACTCCTCCCTTAAATGAATCCATGGAAATCTTAGGTAAAGAAAAAATATTATCTAGAATTAAAAAATTAATAAATGAAAAAAATCCTTCTCATCGCCACCAATAATATTAATAAATTAAAGGAAATAAAAGAAATTCTCCGAAATATTCCTTTTCAGATTAAATCTCTGACTGAAGTTGGTTTTAAAGACAAAATTACTGAAACTGGTAAGTCTTATCATGAAAATGCCAGATATAAGGCTCAATTTGTCGGGAAAAAAACCGGATTGTTGACCTTGGCTGAGGATTCCGGATTGGAGATAGATTTTTTAAATGGCAAACCGGGAATATATTCCGCCCGTTATTCTGCCGGTAGTGACCGCGAAAGGATTAATAAAGTTTTAAAGCAATTAGAAAGAATTCCCGAAGGAAAAAGATCCGCCCGTTTTGTTTGTGTTGCTGCTCTTTTTAATCCGCAAACAAATAAAACAATATTTTTCGAAGGAGAGAGTAAGGGATTTATTACAGATAAACCTCTCGGCAAAAGCGGTTTTGGGTACGATCCTATATTCTTTAATTTTGATTTAGAAAAAACCAATGCCCAAGTTTCTTTAGAGGAGAAAAATCGTGTCAGCCACCGCACCCGCGCTCTATTAAAAGCTAACAAATTTCTTATCAATATTCAAAATTTATAGCATCTCTTCAATCCAATGAGGATTGGTTTCAACCGTTAAGTCGAGGTAAATTTTCTGGTTGGTAGCCACTTCCAATTCTTTTCGCGAGGCCCTCCCGATCTCTTTTATCATTCTGCCCGTGTCTCCTATAATCATCCTTTTATAACGGTCGCTCACGGTTACGATTCTTGCTTTGATATATTTCAAGCCTTCTTCCCGATCGGCGATCTCATCAACCACCGTAGTCAAACTGTACGGTACTTCCTTTCTTAAAAATAAATAAGCTTTCTCGCGTATAATCTCGGCAATGAAAGTTTTGCTGTCAATATTTATTGCCGGAGTAACCAGATCCTCGCGTTTGATGATTTTATCCCCTATAGGCAGCAGTTCAAAAATATAATTAACCAATAGGTTTAAATTTTTATTAAAAAGAGCTGATATTTCAACTGTCTTATTAAACTCGCTTTCCAAAAAACGGTAATGGGGGATATAAGATGGATGCTTTATATCCATTTTGTTATAGGCTAGGATTTTCGGTTTGTCGACATTGCGAACTAATCCGATAATTTTGTTTTCTTCAATATTTCTGTCGCGGTTATGATCAATTAAATAAACCAATACATCAATATTTTTCTTCAAAACCTGCTCGGTTTTGAGATTTATTTTTTTTGCCACCGCATCAAACACTTTGGCAAAAATTCCCGGTGTATCGATAAAAATAATTTGTCCGCGCGCATCGTTATAAACTGCCTGGATGGGAATTCTGGTTGTTTGGGGTTTTGGAGAGGTTATGGCTACCTTTTGTTTGAGAATATTATTCAGTAAAGTAGATTTGCCGGAGTTCGGCCTGCCAATAATTGCCACATATCCGGCCTTAATTTTTTCATCCATAGCTTGACAATTATACCGATCTTTCATAGGATATCAATAAATGGAGAAAAAGATAAAAGAAATTTATAAGAACAATAAATTAATCGTTTGGGCAGCCGGAGTTTCCCTCATCCTGACCATCGGAATCCTTTTTAAAATTAAAGATGAGGTCACCCGCTTTACTCTGATCATGCCTATTTTTGCCGGTTTTATCCTCTTTTCCATTCTGGTTACTCCGGATGAAGAATTGGAAGATAAGCCTTTTGAGGAAAAGACTGAATCAATCCCGCCAAAAAAATCGTCCTCTGGACGAAAAAAATCCCGTTAACTAGAAGATAAGTTTCCCCAACATTATAATTTCATAGATTAAGACTAATCCGAATATAACTGACAGCATTCCGGCAATCTTATTTATATATTGGAAAAGGTTCGGGAATTTTTGGAAAGCTAACAGGTAAGGAAGGCTTAATAATAAACTGATGGAGGTCATTGCTCCGGTAGATCCGATTCCGAAAATCAGTATGTAATATAAGCCCACTGTAACCGAATTTATGGTTGATAAAACTAACAGCATTAATCCTCCGCTTCCGGCTAGTCCATGAATGACCCCCACTAAAAATGATTTTTTGTGGATATGGTCATGTAATTTATTGTCCTCATCATGAATGTGGGCATGATTCTTATCATCATGTTTATGCTTATGATTATGGTAGGTAATTTTCTTATTTAAAATAGTTGCCATGCCTAAAACAATTAGCATCCCTCCAACCAGTAATTCCATGGTTAGACTGATTTTCGGCGGAATTGCAATTTTAAAAAAAAGAATCAGAAATCCTGTCAATAATAAGGTTATGGTATGTCCCAATCCCCAAAAAGCCCCTATTAAAGCTGCCTTAAATGGATTATTATGTTTGGTAGCCAATGTAGAAACCGCTAAAATGTGATCTGCATCGAAAGCATGTTTAATTCCGAGGATTAGTCCTAAAATTAGTACAGGTAAAGATTGATTAATCACTCTATATACTTTATACTAATTTTCCTATGCTCACTCAAAAAATCATCGGTACCGAATATAAAAAAATCAAATATCATGGACAAGTCAAATTCCTTATTTTTGAATGCAATAATTGCCATAACAATTTTTCCAAAATGGAAAGCTATTGCAAAAAGCAGTTAAAGATCCATCAGCATGCCTGCTGTTTCTGTTCCCCTGCCTGTCGTGATCAGTATTTTAGAAAACAATCCGCAGCTCAAGGGACACCAAAGGGTAATTCCCACAAAAAAGAAACATCACTTTTTGGTTGGATCAATAAATTATTGAGATAAAAAATGCCATCTTAACTCCTTCTCTCTCTCTGCTCGCAATTTTTGCAGTATCCGCATCCTCCTACCAGCGTTCTTTTACCGCATATAAGACAACTTCCCTCAATCCAGGAGGGAACGTCAATATTAAATAATGCTCGTAAACCGGTGGCAAATCCGCTTAATATTTGCGGAAATGGATTATTGGTTAGAGTATTTTTTATTCCCAAAAACAATTCTACTTGATCGATAGTAACCATGCTCCCGCCGCAGCTTCCCGATAAAGCTACACCGTATACGCCATTCTCCTGTAAAAAACGGTATATTACCGAAAGATAAACTCTGAAGATATTTTTTTCTGATAATTTCTCTTGATAACTCTCTATATCATTTTCTCCGTCCAAATAATTAGCGGTATTAAGAAAATTATCTTTAATAGCTTTAATGATTTTATCTAAATAATAATCCTCTTTTTCCGATCTGTAGATTAAATAATTCTTTTGCCAGGTTTTTATAAAAAAATCATCCACCTTCATCAGCCTTATCGGAGTTTGGATATATGTTTTAATTTCCTCAATATCCGGTTTTTCACTTTCTCTGAATTTAACCGTCAGTAGTTCCTCCAGCCAATTTTTTCCTTCATTTTTTATTTTTATAGCCACTGAATTTACGTAAAATTCATCATAAAACATAAGATACAATTGTCCGTAATCATAATTAATTCCAGAGAAAGGATTATTGAGATCTTCATCAAATACGGCCGGCCCCTCAGGACTATAGAGGGCAATTAAATAATTGGGATTATCACGTGCTAAATGAAGTGCCCGATTAATCCCAGTCAACGGTAATCCGCCTCGCTCTCGATTGTCGATTTGCAGTTCTAAATTAAATATCGGTTTTAGAGATGAATCAGTATAAACTTCTCCGCTATTATCGAAATAATAAAAATAGGGGATTGAGACTGCTTTATCCGCTATCACCTCATTTTTGTAGGCTCTTAAATTCTGTTTAAAAACTGGCGTTTGTTCTTCAAGAGGTAAAACCCCCAGTCTTACTGATTCAGCTCGTGGATCAAAACCGTAATGTTTGAAATATTCTCCAGTTGTGGGCATATTTCTCCCTGCACGGGGATTAATTAATCGAAGCTATTTAATCGGTCTTCGGACTTTCCCGCCCTTTCTCATAAAAGAGCGGGGATCACCGCTGCGGCACAGTGGCTGACTAGCCTCGCCGAAGTCCCGATTTTATCGGGACGAAGGCGGGATCACAGCCTTCCCGTGGTTTACCGAGCTGAGCTCGGGTCGGCCTTCTCTCAACCCCGCCTTTGGCGGGGGAAATGGCCGATATTAAACAGCTCATTATATATAACATAAATTCAAGTATTGTCATATAGACATTTTTGATCTATGATATATCAATAGTTATAAATGTTTAATAAAAATTTTTGGAGAAAAATTTATGAATAAATATCTTTCTACTTTTATTATTGCTTCAGTTGTATTGATTGGCGGTTATTACTTGATCAAAGGAACAAGAACCCAAACTCCGCAATCAACAGGAGTTTTAGAAGATCAGACTGGACGCGCCGAAGAAGATGAATTGAACGAAGTTCAGGAAGAAAAAGAGTCACCGCTCGAAACCGAAGAAAAAGAAGAAGACGGAGAGGAAAATAAAATGGAGGAGGATTCCGCTGTTAAAACTTTCAATATCGATGCTATAAATTATTCCTACAGCATAAAAGATATCCGGGTCAAAAAAGGCAACAGGGTTAAAATCAATCTGGCGAGGATTCAGGGATTTCATGATCTGGTTATTGATGAATTAAACGCCAGTACCAAGCAGTTAGGCGAAGGCAGCTCTGATTCAGTCGAATTCGTAGCCGATAAGACCGGCACCTTTGAATATTACTGCTCTATCGGCACTCACCGAAAGCTTGGTATGGTTGGCAATCTTATCGTCGAATAAGGTACGATAAGTTTAATGCTAAACAGGTTATTCCAGACGGCAGTCTCACGGAAAATTTTTGTTATCAGGATTTTTTATCTTCTGTGGCTGATTATTCTGCTTCTTTTCTTCCAGGCTGCCCGTTCGGTTTTTGCCGTAAACATTTCCGCTTATAAATTTTGGTACCCGCTTGCTGTCTATTCCGGTAAATTATCTTTAATCTTCTTCATTATTGTTTTATTACCAGGAATTTTTAACCGTTTCCGCATCCGTCACAAAATTCTGGGTTTAATCAGAATATTTAGACGTCATCTGGGAATAACTATGTTTCTCTTAGCTTTCACTCATGGTTTAATAGTTTCTCTTCTTCCCAAAATAAAATCCGGCCCGCCTTATGCCTTAACCCTTTTTGAGTTTTTCGGTTCCTTTTCTTTATTTTTTCTTTTTTTTCTTTTTATAACCTCCAATGATCTTTCCGAAAAATTATTAAAAATCTGGTGGTACAGGCTTCACCGGCTGGTTTATCTGATAATGTGGCTTATTTTATTCCACACTGCACTTCAGAGATTAAGTCTTTGGTCATTATTATCAGCTATTCTCGTTACCGCCGAAATGTCAGCCATCATCTATTCCAAACTTAAAAAACTCTGAGATTCAGGAAGAATTTTGGGAGAAAACAACTTCACTCTTTTGAGTATTTAATAGCTCGCGTTTGATAACAACCAATGAATGATCGTCAAATTGGGTAGTACCATTTTGGAATTTACGAATTTCTTTCTCAATTAAAACTGCTAGATCTGCCGCCGGTAAATTTCCGTTTTGTTGAATTACTTTAGTCAAGGTTTTAGCTCCGAATGTGTTATCATCATTATCTGTTTCATCAACAATTCCGTCGGAAATTATTACCAGTAAACCGCCGGGGGGGATTATTACGTCCCCGCTGTCGATTTGGATATTGTTGAATATTCCAAGTGGCTGCCCTGCTTTTAATGTAACATTAATTGGTTGATAGGTATGGTCAAAAAGTAGTATTTGTTCATGACCGCACCTGGCATAAGAAAATTCTCCTTTTTCCCCATCCAGGAGCCCGTATAATCCGGTTATATACATCTTGATCTCTGAAAATTGAAGCAACTGCTCATTGACATAAAGCATCACTTTTTCAGGAGTATCGTAAAACGGTAAACTGGTCGCAGTTTGAAAATGAGTCAGTGCGATAGCAGAATAAAGGGCAGCCGCCATTCCCTTATCCATAGAATCAGCTACTAATATGCCTAAGTCAGCTGTCCTGTCTTTTGTTCTTATAGGTTCAAAGAATCTTACGATATCTCCTCCTACTATTCTTGCTGGACTGTAGTAAACTCCGATATCAAAGCCTGGTGTTTGTTTTGGAACCTCCAGCATCAGGCTTCGTTGAAGGCGGGCTGCCTGTACCAAGTCAGATTGGTAGTTAAAAAGTTGTCGCTGTAAGTCCGTTATTATCTGATGTGCTTCGGGTAGAGTAGGGGGAAGTAAAATTTCTTCAATATCACCTTCATCTCTGAAAATTTCAGTAGTTGGCATATATTTATATTGATGATTTGAAACTGTTTATATCGAGGCAAAGGAAACTAGTGGAAAGTAATTGCCCAGTGTCACTTCAAATTAGTTATATAGATTATTATCTATTAATTAACACAGACTGTCAATGGTTATAAATATAAATGATGAGTGAAGATTATACTTCTAAATAAATCGCCTCATTAGAACTTTAGGGATCAATATCACTTTTTCTTTGTTCTTCACTGTATAATATCTCCTGATGCCTTATCTGCGTTTGAGCGTCCAACCGAAAAATATAAAACCGAACTTTCGTCTGCTGGGTTTTTTGGTAGGAGCCATATTTGGTTTCCTTCTGGTATTTTCCTTTTCAAAATATCAAAATCAAAATAATAATTCTTCAAAAGAAAGTACCGTTTTGTCTTACTCCGATAAAAATCTTACCGCAAACGATAATCCTAAGGATCTGAAAACTCTAGGTGTCCTACTCTTAGGTTACGGCGGCCCCGGTCATGAAGGAGGATTTCTGACCGATGCAATTCAGGTGATCTTGATAGATTTTGAGAAGGCAAAAGTTAATCTTATTTCTGTTCCCCGAGATTTATGGGTCAAACTTCCCTCCACCCGTGAAACCAAGATAAATGGCGCTTTCTCTTCTCTGGCAGGAAAATCAGAAGATTTGGTAAATGTTGGCGGAAAAGCCATGAAGGATTATCTCGGCAAGTTATTGGGATTGAAATTGGATTATTTTTTAGCCATCGATTTCGTCGGTTTTCAGAGGGCGATAGGAATTAATCTCAAGGGAATTGAAGTTGAAGTCGGTCAAACGTTGGATGATCCCTGGTTTCCCATACAGGGTAGAGAGCTAGATACTTGCGGGGTGACTGCTTCTGAGGTGGCAGAATTAACTGCCAAATATTCCGGTTTTGAGTTAGAAAGGCAGTTTCCCTGCCGTTATGAACATCTGTATTTTGAAAAGGGTATAGTCAATATGCAGGGTGGGGAAGCCTTAAAATATGTACGTTCCAGACACGGTTCATCTGCCGGAGATCTTGAACGGGGCATCCGCCAGCAGGAGGTCCTAACCGCCATTAAAAAAAGAATCTTTAATCTGCAAACTCTGGAAGATTTACCCGCCTTTTTTAAAGATGTCTCTGTTCACGTTAAAACCGATATTAATTCCGATATTGTCAATTATCTTCTTCCTCTGGTTCAAAAAGCCCAGGATTTTAAAATCAATAATATCAACCTTTCAACTGCCAATGTTCTGACAACCGGCAATATCGCTAATACCCAAATCATCCGGCCCAAAGCCGGTCTTTACAACTGGACCGGCATCCAAAACTTCATTAGTAAAGAAATTAGCAATTAGCACTTCTTACCAATTTTTTATATTTTTCCCCAATAATTCTTACACTGCTTATGTTATATAGATATTATTCTATATTAATAGACGGGAGGTGATTATTTAATGCAAAATAAACAGGGAACCATCGATCATTTAAGAACCCATCAATCATATCCGGCCACCAGAGCTGATTTAATCAAGGAGTGTAATGATTTGGCTGATTTTTCTGATACGGATAAAGCCTGGTTTGTCACTCATCTTTCAGAAGGCAGTTATAATTCAGCCGACGAAGTTATCAAAGCGTTAGGAATATAATAATGATGTAGGGATTTCTGCATTAATATTTAATTTCTGCCTCTTTTTTTTCTGACAAAAAACTGATATCTTATTTTCATGCCGGATACAAATGATATTTGTCCCAAATGCGGTTCTTCCTTAAGTGAAGTTTCCCAAACCCCAACAGGTAGAAAACTAAGGCGCTGTTCTCAAGGTTCATGGAATCCGGAAACGAAAAAAACTGAAGGTTGTCCCTACGTTTTATGGCTTCCGATAGAACCCACGCCTTTGGATGAAAAATGTCCCAAATGCTCCTCTCCATTACTTCTTCAGGTAACCCGTTATGGAAAGAAAATGAAAAAGTGTTCAAAGGGAGGATGGGACAAGGAAAAAAGACAGCCCACCGGCTGTGATTATGTCGAATGGATCAGTGGAACGACAGAAAGATTGGATGAAAAATGCCCTGATTGCGGAGAAAATTTGGTTTTATACACTACCAACAGCGGTAAAAAGATGAAGAAATGTTCGACAAGTGGTTGGGACAAGGAAAAAAGACTTGCCACAGGCTGCAAATATGTCTATTGGTTAAAGTCCGGTGAAGATCGTGCCGCAACCGGAGAAGAATTCCTCCCTCCCTCAAAGCCTTCAGCAACTGATTAAGATAAATATGGATTTAAGCTATTGGTCAATTCTGCCTTTCCGATATTTATTTTTGAAGAAAAAGCGATCACTGGTGAATTTCCGCAATCCTCTTTTATTTGCTGCAGTTGTTTCGCTCTGATATTCATTTTCAAGTTGTCTACTTTATTGGCAATGATTAGATGATTAATATTCTGTTTATGGAAGATATCCAGAGTATCACGGTCAAAAGCCGTTATTCCGACCTTGGCATCGATTATCTGAATCACTAATCTGTTCTTAACTTCAGAATACAGGAGATACCATAAGATCATTTTTCTCAATTTTTCTCGCTTGTCCTTGGATGTTTTGGCATATCCGTAGCCCGGAAAGTCAACGAAATAGAATTTGTTATTAATAAGGAAGAAATCTATGCGGATGGTTTTGCCCGGAGTCGAACTGGTCCGGGCGAGGCTTCTATTGGTTACCAGGGAATTAATAAGTGTTGATTTGCCGACATTTGACCTGCCGATGAAAGCCACCTGGAACTTCCCGTCATAAAGGATATCAGCCGTTCCTGTAATACCTTTAATAAACTTTGCAGAAGCTATTTTCATTCAACTTTGTAAACATTCTTCTTTTTTCGGATATTCCTGTCTTGCTCAACCCAATTATTATTCTGCAACAATGAATTTCTTTTTTTTATAACAAGTAATCACATTTTCTGCATCCGGAAAAAGATTTTTTGGAATTTTATTCATATCAAACCACTCCCATTTTTCCCAATCCCCAGGCTTTAAAAGTTTTGGAGTACCTTCAATTTTTGCTGTTACTCCAATGCCAATAAAGTGGTTATCAAAAGCATAATTGGCATTAACGGCAATTATTTTGTATTTTATTACTGCACAACCGATTTCATCTTTGATATTTCGTTTTATTGCATCGCCGATTTTCTCTCTGAATTTTATATCCCTTCCCGGAACTCCATAAACCTGTTTACCTAAATACTCCCATTTTTTAGTTAAAAGCCCCAAAAGAAATTTCTTATCTTTAATAACTAAAATACTTATACAAATTTTGGGGAATCTTTCTATCATATTTTTGGCTGCCCAGTTTGGATTCGAACCAAAATAAGCAGATTCAGAGTCTGCTGTCCTACCGTTAGAC
>MFJM01000014.1:33235-75768 GCA_001779205.1 Candidatus Gottesmanbacteria bacterium RIFCSPHIGHO2_02_FULL_39_14 | reverse complement strand
CCAAATAAAGTTATTAAAAAATTAGAAGAATTATACGGATTTTATGTTTGGACAATAATAGATGAAACTAATTCTGCCATCAGGTTAGTAACTTCCTGGGCAACGGATGAAAAAGCAGTTGATGTATTTATTAATGATCTGGCAAAATTAAGATAGAAAATAACATGAAGCAGGCTACGGTGAAACCAACAATTAAATATTCGGACCTGGAAAAGATTGATATACGAATAGGAACTATCGAGGAGGTAATAGATATTGAAAATTCTGATAAACTGGTCAAGCTGGTGGTTGATTTTGGTGATCATAAAAGAAATATTGTTGTAGGACTCAAGAAAGAAAGAACCAATCCAAAAGAGATTGAAGGAAAGCAGGCTTTATTTGTTGTTAATCTGGAGCCGAGAGAAATGATGGGAATAGTATCGGAGGGAATGCTGTTTGATATAGGCTATCCAGACGGTATTACTCCGGTTTTAGCTATACCAGAAAAATCGGTTCCGAACGGTTGCCGCGCGGGATGATTTCATTACGTTTTGAATTAGTCTCATAAGACCACTTCTATCCGAACATCGGTTTCTTCATCCGGATCCAGGATATAGAAATGATCAGGAATTATTTTATAAAAACGGAGAGGAGCGCTTCCTGTAAAAGATTCTTTTTTCATTTCAATAAAATCCGACTTATACCATTTTAATGCTTCCTCTATTTCATGATCAGATATCCGAATAGAAATACCCGATCCCTGGACCCCGTTGCCTGTTCCTTCTTTCTGATGAGAATCGAAAATTGAAAATGAAACTTTAGGATTATTAGATATATGTTTTATGTGAAGAGAATCTTTCTTTGAAATGAAATAAAATTCGTATTTGTTATTGACTGCGTAAAATAATGGCGCAGTCCAGGGAATTTTATTATCTGCAGTCCCTAAAGTTAAGTAGATATTATTATTAATAATTTTCTTTGCCAGGTTTATTCGCTTTTCATCTTTCATACTTCGTTTGTAAGATCCAGCCAGAGGGGAGTTATTTGAGGAAGGTCTTTTTTTAGTTTTTCCAACAGGGCTTTTATGCCGAACATTTCTGTGTGATAGTGGCCGCCGGCGATGAAATTAATTCCCGCTTCACGGAATAACTCCCTGTTCCATTCATGGACTTCTCCCGTAATATAGAGATCGACTTTGTCATTGATTAAATCAGACATACTCGATGCCAATGGGGCACCTTTGCCCGAGACAGCGACGACTTTTTTTACTGACTGAGAACCGAAATCATAATAAACTGAACGCGGGGAAAAATAGGAGGAGAGAATTTTTTTAAGATCTGAGACGGGACGAGGACGGTGAAATATTCCGGTATATCCCCAGGGATTACCATGGTGAAGAAAAGGTTTATCAGGAGTAGCACCGATAGTTTTTAAGATGGAAACGTTATTACCTATTTCCGGATGGGCATCTAATAAAAAGTGATAAGCGAAAAGTGATAAGTTGTTTTTAATAAGATAAGCGAATCTTTCTTGAAAAATATAATCATAGTTATTTGTTTTGGGCAGATTAAATGAATGATGGACTATAACTACCTGGCAATTATTTTGTTTAGCAAGTTTAAAGAGTTCAACTGAAGCAGAAACGGCAAAACCGATATTTTCAATTTGATCAGATCCCTTAATCATTAAACCATTGGTCATATAAGGATCTACTTTCTCTACATCCAATTTGGGATCAAAAAACATTAATTTGTTCAGATATAATGACAGATCTGCTAAAGAAATCATATTTCGGGGACAGTCCCCATGCGGGGACAGTCCCCTTAGTATATCATTGCCAGGCTTCGCATATAAGGCGGAAGTCACAGAAGTCGCACCAGGAACCGACTTTTGGCTTAAAATCGCTGTTGTTGATATCATGAGCAATAGTGATCAACTGCTGTTTGGCATTATCCAGGTCTTCCTGATTTCTTTGTGAGGAAACTTTTACCCCCTCCTCCAGAAAATAAAAGGAAAGGAGAACGTTTTGAGGGGGCAAATTGTAAAGACCTCTATCATTAGCAGCCAGAGCATAAACGGTCATCTGAAGGTTTTTGGCAATTTCAGTATCTTTGGGACGTCTGCCGGTTTTATAGTCGATAATTTCTATTTTTCCAGTCTCTAACTTATCCACCCGGTCGATTTTACCGCCTAATTTCAGATTGGTATCTAATTTTAGGCGGAAGAGTTTTTCCAAGTCAGTGACAACAATATCTTGACTATGGGCTTTGTCATAATAAAGAGAGAGCATATTTTTCCCTCGATCTTTCATTTTTTCCTCATATTTTTTGTTACCGTAACCCAGCGGAATCCAGACCTCAGCCAGGAGATTTAATAAAATTTTTTTATCAGCATTTTTATCTTGTTTATAGTTTTCGTAAAATTTTTGTAAAGCCAGGTGAATTGAAGAACCGAAGGATGCTGCCGCTGAGGCAGGGACGGGAATTTTTAAAACAAAGCGGTATTTGTATTGTAAGGGGCAGGTGAGGAAAGTATTTATTTGGGTAAATGACAGGTATTCAATCGATGGATGAATAGATTTTTTTTCTTCCTCTTCTTCTTTTTTCCATTCCAAAAGAGTAAGCTGGCTGTTTTGCTCTTGTTCTGATTTATTAACTTTAGACAAGACTTCATTACCAAGAGTTTCAATTACAAAGGATGAAATTTTTCTGATTCTTTTACCCTCTCCATAGTATGAGGCAGCACTTAGGTAACATTTATCCCGGGCACGGGTCAGACCTACATAAAAAAGTCGTCTTTCTTCCTCAAGATGATAATCACCAACCGGCAAGATTTCCTTAACCAGTTCTACGGGCACGGGAATTTTCTCTTTTCTTTCACGAGTCGGAAACCTGTCCGAAACCAGATTAACTAAAAAGACGTATTTAAATTCCAAGCCTTTAGCGGAATGAACAGTCAGGATATTGACGGCATCATTTTTAACCCAGTCGGTATCGGCGCTCAAAGGAGATTCGCCCAATTCCATGGACATGTCAATCCAGTCAACTATGGCAAGAACTGAGGCATCTTCATTGGTTACCTCATAACTTTTAAGTTTATCGAAAAATTTAGAGATATTTAAGACTTCTTTTTCTTCCCTGCTCGATTCGTATTTAGTGAATTTTTTCAGGAGTCCGGAAGTTTCCAAAAAAGAATAAAGGATTTGGCCGGCAGTTTCTTTTTTTATTAATTGAAGGTGTTTGTCGATCATGTCAAATATTTTTATAAATTTGGAGACGGATATTTCAGAAAAATAAGGTAAATATGGACGGTAGTTTATCCGGCGGCTCGAGAGATCGGACAATTGTTTTTTATCAGCAACCAATATATCCAGGGCCTCATAAAGAGTGACGCCTATTCTCCTGGTGAAATTAAGAAGAGAGGTTAAATCGCGTATAGGTATATCAAATATCGGATGATTGAGAATCCGGAAAAGCGCCACACTGTCATCAATATTGACCAGAAATTTCAGATAGGCAATCAGGTCTTTTACTTCCGGCTGTTTGAAAAGCATGCCCGGACCCAAAAACTGATAAGAAATTGAGGCTCTCTGAAAGGCCCGAATAAAAGCATCGGCATGCTGATTGGCACGGACTAAAACGGCAAAATCGGAATATGTGACATTTTTATTATTTTCCTTCATCTCCTCTTTTATTTTCCGGGCAACTTCCTCCGCTTCATTTTCCACCCGGTTGGCAAAGATAAAGTCTATTGGGTCACCGGCAATTTTTCTTACGGGAATCAGTTTTTTACTGATTTTTTCCTTAACTTCCAGACGGTCGGGATTATTATTCTGGATAAGTTTATAGGAAGCCTCTAATATGGCACTGGTAGAACGATAATTTTGTTTCAAAACAATTATTTTTACTTTAGGAAATCGTTTTCTGAACTGGATGATGTTAGAGACAGCAGCTCCGCGCCATCTGTAAATAGCCTGATCATCATCGGCTACCGTAGTGATATTTTTTTTATCTCCTGACAAAAGTATGGCCAATTCATTCTGAGCAATGTTAGTATCCTGAAATTCATCAATGAGAATATATTTGAAGCGATCCTGATATTCCCGGAGAATATTTTTTCTGTCTCGGAAGAGTAAAAGAGTATTAGTGATCAGATCTGCAAAATCCATGACGCTTTCTTTTATTTTTAATTCTTCGTATGTAGAAAAGGCATTGGCCAGTTCAAGGTACTGATTGGAGGCTTTCTTTTTAGCCCAGGCAAGATAAACTTTCGGTGAGATATCTTCGTCTTTAAGGCGGTCAAAATGAGTAAGGAGGGCTTCGATAAATTTATGGGGATTACCCAAAGGACGGTAAAACTGAAGATCGAATTGGAAGAGGTTTTGGCGGAAAAAAATGACGGATTCGGCCTCTGACATCAATTTAAATCCAGGATCAAGGCCGATGGTAAGGGCATCTTGCCTTAAAACTCTCTCGCCAAAGGAGTGAAAAGTGGATATCCACATTTCCGGCAATCCATAGGGCAGTGCTACATCTACCCTCTCTTCCATTTCCCGGGAGGCTTTTTCGGTAAAGGTTAAAGCCAGAATTTCCTGAGGATTTATATTTTTATCTTCAATCAGCCATTTGATTCTTTCAGTGATAACGGTAGTTTTACCGGTACCGGCTCCGGCTATTATCAAAAGAGGTCCTTTATTATGTGTTACAGCTTGCTGTTGTTCGCGATTGAGGATAATAGAAGTTGCAGAGTTTTTCATCGGATTATCATTATAACACCGGAGAAATCCGGGAAATCAGTAAGTGGAATTAATTTTGAAAAGGCTGCCGATAAAATAACCGATGAAGGCAGACAGTAAACCGATAATTAATATTTCCAATCCACTTTTCAAAAACTTACTATTGGTTGTTATTTTTGCCTTATAAAATCCAACGGAAAATAGAGTCACTGCGGAAATAATTAAAGAGAAGATTATGGCATTTTTGCTATGGGAGATTTCAGTTTTAGCTAAATTTTTTTCCAGAAATCCCTGCCGAGCTTGGCTAATTCTATCCATAATCCGATAATAAAATTTTAACTGTCAGGCAGCAAGTGTGAAGAAGAGATTTTTTGGCCGAGATGAGTGGCGTTTTTATTGACCTGGGACATCTGATTATAAGCGTTATTCAAATGTTTAGACAAAAGCAGAAGACTTTCTTCGAGATTTGAGTAATCTTTTTGGATTGACCTTAACATTTGTAAGATTTGCCTGGCCTTAACTTCGATCTTCTGTCCCTCAAAGGACATTAAGACTGCCCGTAAATAGGCATAAAAAGTAACCGGGGATACGGGCATTATTCGCTTTTGATTGGCATAGTCAAACAGGTCCTGATTATTGACGATTTCGTAATAAATTGCTTCCGAGGGCAAATACATAAGCGCATAATCAATGGTTCCCTCCGAAACAAGGATATATTTTTTACTAATATCGTCGATGTGTTTCTTGACATCAGTTACAAATATTTTAACGGCGGCTTTTTTTTCTGTATCGTTTTCTGCTTTAAGCATTTTACGAAAATTCTCCAGGGGAAACTTGGAGTCAATCGGAATTATGCCATTGCTGGTTTTGATGGCGGCATCTACTATTACCCCGTTTTTGAAGGCATACTGGAGATAAAAAGAGTTTTTGGGAAGCATTTGCGATAAAAGTTCTTTCAGAACCTGTTCACCGAGGTTACCCCTTAATTTAGGACTTTTTAAAAAGTCTTCCAGTTCCTTCATCGACCTTCCGATTTCGCTCATCTCGCCAATATTTTGTTTAACATCCATGATAAAACGGGCGGCAGTATCAAGTCTTTGATTTAAAGTCCGCGTTGATTGTTCCAGAGTGGAGATGATATTTTTGTTCTGCGTGTCCAGCCTTTGATTGGTAGATTTGAGCCATTCCAGTAATTCCTGAGAAGGTCGATTTCGTCTTATTAGAAAAACAAGAATAAATAAACTAAAAAAGATGGCAAATAATAAGATAATGAGTTCGTTAGACATTAAGCCTTCCCATTCTACAACGAGGACTCTAAAATTAATATATGAAGCGCAGGGTCAAAAAAAATAGGAAACTTATTTTAATTTTATTTTCAGGATTTTTTTTCTTTTATATCAATTATTTTTCTCCTACCACATTTTTTTCAATTTTTATTTTTTATGTCATACTTTTCTTTTATTTATTGGTTTTATTGTCATTTTTTCTGGATAAAAACAGAAACCTCAGAATTATTTTTTCCATAATTATTCTGTTGTTGTTAAGGCAATTAAAGCAACTGAATTTATTAAACTTGCTGATTATCCTGGCTATCAATATTCTCCTAGAAGGTTATTTCAGGAAACAAAGAGTAAACTGATATAATACATGGCTATGAAGAAATTTTATCTGACAACACCCATTTATTATGTGAATAATGTGCCCCATGTTGGTCACGCTTATACGACTTTGGCAGCTGATGTAATCGCCAGATACTATAGATTTAAATTGGGCAAAGAAAATGTTTTTTTTATTACCGGAACAGATGAACATGGAGCAAATGTTGCACAAGCAGCCGCTAAACATGACAAATCACCAAAAGAATACGCTGATATTGTTGCACCTCGATTTATGGAGGCTTGGAAACTCCTTAATATTAGATATGATTTTTTCCACCGAACTACAGATCCTAGGCATGAAAAAATAGTGCAGGAAGTTTTGTCTAAAATTTATAAAAAGGGTTATATATATGAAGGAATTTATGAGGGTTGGTATTGCATCGGTTGTGAAAAATTTCTTAATATTACCGATCTTGTTGACGGGAAATGTCCTCTCCACCCTACACGTGAACCGGTATTTCAAAAAGAAAAAAATTATTTTTTGAAACTTAAAGAATTATCAAAAATAATTCTTAAAAAAATTAAAGAAAAAGAATATGTCATTTTACCGCTTAAACGTCACAATGAAATAGTAAACAGATTAAAGCAAGGGGTCGATGATATTTCTATCTCTCGTGCCGGAGTTTCCTGGGGAATTCCAGTTCCATGGGATCCAAATCAAACAATATATGTCTGGATTGATGCCCTTTTATTTTATTACACTTCAATTAAATTTCTGTCAAATCATAACCGCTTTTGGCCGCCTGATTTACAACTGATGGCCAAAGATATTCTTTGGTTTCATTCTGTCATCTGGCAGGCGATTTTAATTGCGTTAAATGAAAAATTGCCTAAGACTATTTTTGCCCACGGTTTTTTTACCATTGACGGGCAAAAAATGTCTAAATCACTAGGTAACATTATTTCTCCAGAGCAATTGGTCAACAAATACGGGGTTGACGGAGCTCGATATTTATTGTTAACCGCTTATGAATTTGGAAATGACGGAGATTTATCTCTTAGTAAATTCACAAGCAGTTATAACGCAGATTTGGCTAATGGTTTAGGTAATCTGGTTTCAAGAGTGGCTAAACTTTGTGAAACCTCCGGATTTGTACATGAGATCAGCCGTAGATCGCGAAAATTTAATAAAACTTTGGCAACAAGTCTTGAAAAATTCAATTTCGATAAAGCATTGGGCTATATTTGGAAGTCCGATATTAATTGGGGATTAAAATGGCTTGATCAGGAGATTAATGAAAACAAACCCTGGCAGATAACTGATAAAAAGCTCTTATATCTAAAACTTAATTTGTATGTTGAGAATATTTTGGATATAGCTTATAACTTACAACCTTTTCTACCACAGACGGCAGAAAAGATATTTAAACAATTCGAAGAACATAATATTAAATCTCAACCGCCTTTATTTCCCAGAATCAGTTAAATGCTTATCGACACCCATTGCCACTTGAACTTCAAGGCTTTTAAGAAAGATCTCGATGAAGTAATAGTTCGGGCTAAAGAGTCAGGGGTGGCCAAGATAATTATTCCCGGGGCGAAAATTGATTCATCTAGACGGGCGGTCGAAATAGCCGGAAAATATGATGGTATTTATGCAGCCGTAGGAACTCACCCCCACCATGCCGGAGAAGATCTTGATACTGATACCTTGGTACTCTTAACCCGGGATAAAAAAACTGTAGCTGTCGGCGAGATCGGCCTTGATCATCACCGATATAAAAATTATCCGGAATTAACGGATAGAGAAAAAGACAATCAGGTGACTCTTTTTATCGAGCAATTAAAAATTGCCGAAAGATTTAATCTACCGGTTATTATTCACTGCCGGGCGGCTCAGGAACAGTTACTGAAAACATTAAATAATTTCCTGAAAAAAGGAGGGCAGGTCAGGGGAGTATTTCACTGTTTTGAAGGAACAGCAGACTATCTGGATCGGGTTTTGGAACTGGATTTTTATATCGGTTTTGACGGGAATATTACCTATCCGGAAAATAAAAGTCTGGCTGGATTGGTCAAACGTGTTCCTCAAAACAGACTTCTATTAGAGACAGATGCTCCGTTTTTAACTCCCCTGCCCTTCCGAGGAACCAGGAATGAGCCTGCATATCTTACTGAAACTGCAGAGTTTATAGCCGGAATTTTAAAAATTAAGTCGGAAGACTTAGCCAATAAAACCAATGAGAATGCGGATCGTCTTTTTTTCGTGGGTAGGAATTTGTGATAGAATTAAATAACTTATGGGCCGATATTTCGATCTATACCCGAGACAGTTCCAACGTCTATTCGAAATTATTTTTCCCCTAATTACCTGGCTGATGATTACCCTACCCATCTGGCTTTCCCCTTTTCATCCGGCTGTGGTGGCCTACTTTCTATTGACCTTTGATGTTTATTTTTTCTATAAATCTTTGACAGTAACATTATATTCCACCTGGAGTTATCTGAAATTGAAAAGAATGTCTAAAATAAATTGGTTAAAATTGGCTAAAAAACACGCTGATTTTAAAAATATTTATCAGGCAATCATAATTACCAATTACAAAGAAAGTGTTGAGAAAGTAACCCGGACTTTAGAATTTCTTTCTGGCCAGGATTTTCCCAAAAAGAGACTGATTATAATTCTGGCAATGGAAAAAAGAGAAGGAACGGAGGCTTACCGTCGGGCAAAAATATTAACTGAAGGATTTAAAAATAAATTCGGTTTTATTACTGCAACTTTTCATCCTAGAATTGAAAATGAGGTTGTCGGCAAAGCCAGTAATTCGGCTTTTGCCTCTAAATTTCTAAGTAAAGCAGTCCGCAAACTTAAAATTAACAGGGATCTGGTAACGGTGACTTCCTGTGATGCTGATTCCCTTATCCCGCCAAAATATTTTTCATACCTGGCTTACCTATTTCTTAATGACAGGGAGCGATATTACCATTTTTACTGGTCACCGGTTCTTCTTTATAGTAATTTCTGGGAGGTTTCCCTGCCTGTCAGAATCCAGGCTACTATTTCTTCGATCGGCAGACTGGCAGCTTTAGCCCGGACGGACTCGTTAATTCAGATTTCCACTTATTCCTTATCGTTAAGGATGTTAGAGGATATCGGTTATTGGGATACTGATATCATTCCTGAAGATTGGCATATTTTCCTTCAGGCTTTCTTTACATACGGGGAAAAAGTAAAAACATTGCCAATTTATCTGACCATAACACGGGATGCAGTCAATAATTACGGTTTCTTATCAACTATGCGTTCAAGATATGAACAGGAAAAGCGTTGGGCATGGGGAGTAACCGATATTCCTTACGCTTTATATATGTCGTTGACAACTCCGCAAATTCCAATTTTACCTAAGGTATTAAGACTTATACATGTGGGGGAAACGCATCTATTTTGGCCGACCTCTTTTTTTCTTTTGACTCTGGGGGCCTATGTGCTACAAGTGATCAATCCGGTCTTCAGCCGGACTGCATTAGGACATAATTTGCCCAGGCTTTCGGGTCTCATTTTAACCATAACTACTGTATTTCTCTTGGTGTTAATAATTATCGATGCTAAATCCAGGCCTAAACGTCCGGCCAGCTTCTCTATTGCGAAAACTCCGCTCCTCCTTTTTCAATGGATACTTCTTCCGGTTGTCTCTTTTTTATTATCATCACTTCCGGCTTTGGAAGCTCATACCAGATTACTTCTTGGTAAAAGAATAGAATATAAGGTGACGAAGAAAATATGATGAATAGTCTTTGGTCTTTAGTCGTTGGTCTTTTAAATTTCCTGACATACCAAACTCCTATTTTTTATCTGACGCAATCTGTGTGGAGAGATGAAGCCTTTTCTTATTTTATGGCTAAACCCAGCATATTTAGAATTATTATTAATACTGCCAATGATTTTAATCCGCCTCTCTATTATCTTCTTCTTCACTTATGGATTTATCTAGCCGGACAATCTGACATATTGCTTCGGCTTTTATCTTTCCTATTCCATTTGACGGGAACCTACTTTGCCTTTCTTTTAAGCAGGCATTTAACCTCTAAAAAACAACCATATTATCTGGCATTCTTTTATTTATTCAACCCGATGTTAATTTATTATGCCTTCGAAATGAGGATGTATTCGCTTTACGCTTTAATGGCAACGGCAGCAATTTATTACTTCTATATTAAAAACTGGAAAGGTTATATCATTGCTTCAATTTTAGGCCTTTATAGCCATTCTTTTTTTATCCTGGTTATATTATCTCTGGTTGTTTATAACTTTTTTCATATTAAAACGAGACGATATTTATTAAAAACACTTTCCCCGATTTTGTTTTTTCTTCCCTGGATTCCTATTTTGGCAGTTCAATTTATCAAATCCAAAGAATCCTGGTTATATCCTGTTGACCTACAGCTAATTAAATCAGTTCTCGGGAATTTATTTACCGCCTACGAAGGAACACCAGGATCGTTATGGCAATATACATTTTTATTATCTTTGGCAATACTCTTCTTTTTAATTCTGGGAGTCATGAATAAAAAATTGAAGGGAGATATTTTTATATACCCTATTGTCATTCCGCTTCTTATAGTTTTGTCTTATTCTGTTGGGAAGCGTCCTATATATGTCAACAGATATATGATTTTTGTGACGGTATTTGAGGTAATAGCCGTCTTTATCGGGATAATTTCCATAAAAAATAAAACCGTAAGAAAGAGTGTTGCTTTTGTTTGGATGCTACTTATTATACTATTTAACATTTATATTACTCCCTTCAGGAAAAAAACCGATTTCAAAACAATATTTAATGAGATCAATTATATAGCAAATGAAAACGATGAAGTTTACGCTTTGACACCGATTGGCTTTTTGGAATCTGCCTATTATTATAAATATCCCAATAAAACTTTTGTTTATAACCCGCAAAATATCCATATTCCCAACTATATTGGTGTCAATGTAGTTTTTCCTAATATTTCAAAAACAGATTTCCCCTTACCTCCTTCGCGGGTATTTATGGTGAAAGATGACGCATCATTTGAGCTTCTTATTCAACAATAATGAAAAGAAAGATTAAAGAACTCTTAGAGGATTCTCTGGTTATAAAAATTTGCCAGTCTTTTATTTTAATCAGTTTCCTCTTTTTAGCCATGATTATCTGGAAATGGAGGGAACTGCCTGCCGAAATGCCACTATTCTATTCGTTGGCCCGGGGTAATGAGCAATTGACAAGTCCTATTGGTTTTCTGATCCTGCCCTTTTTTTCAGTTTCACTATTCACAATACATTTTATTCTGGCGATATTTATTTTTCATTGGGAAAAATTAGCTGCTAAAATTCTTCTCATATCGGCATTGATGGTAACTCTAGCTTTACTTTTAACGTTTATCAGGATTATCTTTTTAATAACTTAATCAGACACAAGCCGATTTTAATGCTTTTGACATTTATCATTCTATCAATTATTTCACTTCTAATCAGCTTTTCATTGACTCCATTGACTATCAAATGGGCGAAAAAATATAGGCTGGTTGATGATATTGCCCGTCGTCCTCATCCTGCTCATACCCATTTGGGAAGTATCCCCAGAGGAGGAGGAGTACCGATTTTTTTAGGGATATTTTTACCCATAATATTTTTACTAAAAATAAATCTTCAGTTAATAGGAATTTTTATAGGGAGTCTAATTCTTATCTTAGTCGGATTATGGGATGACAAACGAGACCGCTCACCGTATATTAGATTTTTATTTAATTGTCTGGCTGCTTTAGCCGTAATTTTATCCGGAATTAATATTCCTTACATTACCAATCCTTTGGGAGGAATCTTACATTTTGATAAAATAAACCTGACTTTTGATGTATTAGGAATTGACTTAACGATTTCAGCAGCTCATTTTTTTGCGCTTCTTTGGATTGTCTGGACAACGAATATAGTCGGCTGGTCAGGAGGAGTAGACGGACAACTGCCCGGTTTTGTAGCAATTTCAGCAATAATAATCGGAATTTTATCCTTAAGATATATTGCCGATCCCAGCCAACATTATGTGACAGCTTTATCTTTTATCACAGCCGGAGCTTTTTTGGGCTTTCTCCCCTGGAATTATTACCCGCAAAAAATTATGCCCGGATATGGAGGTAAGACTTTAGCAGGCTTCATGCTGTCAGTTCTGGCTATTCTTTCCTATGCCAAGTTCGGAACAGCCTTATTTGTTCTGGCAGTTCCGATGACCGATGCGGCCTTTATTTTTTTCAGGAGAATTTTTTCCGGATCATCTCCGGTTAAAGCAACTTCGGGTCATTTGCACCATCACTTACTAATTATCGGCTGGAGTAAAAGAAGAATCGCTCTGTTTTATTGGAGCATTTCCCTAATAGCGGGATTTCTGGCGTTAGTACTTTCCCCAAAACAGAAATTATTCGCTGCATTACTAATCGTGATTATTATTTTTTCCTTTATTTTATGGGTAAACTTCTTCAAAAAACTACCTGAAAAAACGGCCAACGACATGGAATGAGCTAAAGCTTATTCCACTTTTTCGGCGTAACGGGAAGAAACCCAACCTTCTTTTCCTTCTTCATAGGCCACCTTAAACCAGCCGGATTTTTCTTCAAAATACGGCACTTTGGCACCAGGGGTCAATTGGGCAACTTCTGTAGCCGACAGAGATGCATCCAGACGTACCCGTAAAAATCCTGTAGGGGTGTCTTTTATTAATACATATGGTTTATTGGTTTGACTACTTTCAGGAGAAGGAGAGGTATCTGCGGGTGTAGTTCCAGGTACCGAGGGCGTGGGTGAAACAGTAGATTCGGGAGACAAGGCTAATTGTATTTTTACAACAACCCTGAAACTTTTTACTGCTTTCAATTTGACTGTCCTGCCGATAAAACCGGTGGAATTGACAACCACATCGTGTTCACCCTCGGTGATGGGCAAATTTAAAGGAGTGATACCTTTTTCCAATCCGTCAATGGAGACAACGGCAGCATCGGGTGTTGAGGTTATGGTTAATTGAATCTCATCTTTATCTATAGCTTCCAGATAAACAACTTCACCGGAAGAAAATAAATCGCTTGAACCCAAATCTTTCTTAATGTAAGTCAGAGTCCCCGATGTTAAAATGATTTTATCCTGCCAGGGAACATTATTAGATCCGCCATCTTCAGATGTTAATTTTAAAATGTATTCGCCGCTGGAGTGACGGCCTTCGTAAGGGGTTTTACCGATAAATTTATCATCCAGATAGATACTGGAATTGGGATCGGAGATAACTTTAAGTCCGGCGATTCCACCCGGCTTAGCAATAACCAGTTTATAGACTACGAAAAGTAAGGCAAATAAAAATAAAATAATAACCAGAATAGTCTTCCGGTTCATGGTTTTAATATACCATATCAGAGCTGTTTTTTTCTAATCTCAATGAAAAAAACCCCGATAAATTCGGTGCTTATTATTGCTCGATATAATTTGAAACAGCCAAGGAAGGATCGGGCATGGGGTAGAAATTCCGTTCCCAGGCATGATTTTTAAGTACGCTCAATAAATCTCTTGATAATATTCGGCTATCAGAAACTGCAGTATTGGTCTCGACATACCCGATTTTCCTCATTCCCGGAATGACAGTCGTCACTTCTTCAAATGACAAATTAAATCGGAGGGCAAGTTCAGTAAGATTCTTTGCTTCTCCATTTAATAATTTCTCAAGATTATCAGTTCTTTTTTTTAGTTCAACCAGCCTTGCTGGCGTGAAATATTTTTGCCGAAAATCGCCTGAAGAAAATCTTGTTGCTGAATTAAATTTTCCTGTTAATCCTCCTTCGTCTAACGGTACTCTGGTAATAATACCGATATTAAATTGTTTAGCTATGGGAAAGAGTCTAATTTTTGGCTTTTGATGGAAAATATTAAAAATACACTGAACGGTAGAAATTAATCCAGTTTTAATTGTTTTAACACAATTACTCGGTTGGAAATCATTTATTGACAGACCCCAAAACCGCACTTTACCTGATTTAATTATTTTTTTTACTGTATTTTTCCAATTATCATCATCAGCAAAATAATCCTGCCAGACGTGAAACTGCATCAGGTCAATTGTTTCGATCCCTAAACTTCTCAAAGAATCATTGACACACTTCTCTATATGCTTGGGAGGAAATACTTCCGAAATCGGTATTCCGTTCCAAGCCGGCCATTTCCAATTCTTCGGTACTACTTTGGTGGCAATAACAATTTTGTTTCTTTTACCTGATTCTTTCAGATATTTACCGATTAATTCTTCTGACGGATGACGGCTGGGATATTGTGATGAATAGCCGTAAACCCAAGCAGTATCAATAAAATTTCCGCCTAACTCAACAAATTTATGTAAAGATCTTAAACTCTCCTTTAAATCTGCTCCAACCCAACAGTTGGGATCATCGGCCAGTTGCCAGGTACCCATGCCAATTTCCGATACTTTCAGACCTGTCTTTCCTAAAATTCTATACTTCATTAATAATTCATTTTAGCACACGTAACATTTTAAGTTGACAAAATTTTTTTTACATTATATAATCGTTATGTTTATATAAAGTTATCATAATGGATATGGATATAATTCAGTCAACTTTTATCGGGGCTTATGAATTGAGAAAAAATTTAACTGCCCTTCTTAATAAATTACAAAGAAGAAAAGAGGAAATCGTGGTTACCCAGAACGGTAAACCCGCAGCGATGCTTTTATCTTTGGATAAATATATTGAGATGAAGGAGCTCAATGAAGAGTTGGAGGATTCTTTGAAAGAGTTGGCAAATAAAGAATATATTAAATCAATAATCTATGAAGTTGAGCAGGTAAAACAGGGAAAAGGGAAAAAAGCCAGTAAATTATTCAAAGAGCTAGGCATTAGATAGTATGTATACGGCTCTTTTTACAAAGCAAGCTGAAAAATCATATAAAAAAATCCCTAAAGAATATCAGTTAAAAATAAAAGAAATTATCTTAAAATTGGAAGAAAATCCTTATTCTTCAGGTACGATTAAGCTGACAAACTATCCCGTTGCCGAATATCGAAAAAGAATCGGAGATTATCGAATTCTTTTTGATACAGATGATGAGAAAAAAATCATAATTATTGCGGATATCAGAAGAAGAACAAGTACTACTTACCAGTAAAATCCCGCTATTATGACTTCCGTCATCAGCGGGACTTTTTGTTTTTATAACGCTAAATTACTTTAATATTCTCCTCCGCCTCCGGGTGGCATTGGCGGCATAGATTCTTTTTTCTCCGGAATATCTGTTATCAGACACTCGGTAGTCAGGACCATGGAACCGATGGAGACAGCATTCTGGAGAGCCAGTCTGGTGACTTTGGCCGGATCAACAATACCGTCTTTTAAAAGAGAACCAAATTCCATGGTCAGGGCATTAAACCCGTAATCCGCTTCTTTGGCAGCTTCTACCTTTTTGACTACCCAACCCGGGTCTGTCCCGGAATTTAAGGCTATATACCACAATGGTTTATGAAGTGCCTTATAAAGAATATCTATTCCTATTTTTTCATCATCGTATTTTAAACTACTCCGGACTTTATCCAAGACATTTCTGGCCCGAAGAAGCGCCACGCCGCCGCCGGTGACAATGCCTTCTTCGATGGCCGCCTTAGTTGCTGAGACGGCGTCGTTCACCCTTTCTTTCTTCTCCTTCATCTCCACTTCGGTTGCTGCTCCAACATTGATAACAGCCACACCACCAGAGAGTTTGGCGAGCCGCTCCTGAAGTTTTTCGCGATCGAATTCAGAGGTAGTATCATCAACCTCGCGCTTTATCTGGGTAATTCGGGCAGTAATTAATTTTTTATCACCCTTGCCGCCAATTATCCGGCAGTTTTCTTTGTCAGCCCAGACACGATCGGCACGTCCGCAATCTTCAATAGTGACATTCTCAAACTTGCGGCCCATGTCTTCGGAAATGACTTTGCCTCCGGTTAAAATGGCAATATCCTCCAACATAGCCTTTCTCCTATCGCCAAATCCGGGAGCTTTAATAGCCAAAGCATTGATAGTACCTCTTAATTTATTGACAACTAAGGTGGCCAGAGCTTCGCCCTCTATTTCATCAGCGATAATCACCAAATTTTTGGAAATTTTGACGAAATTTTCCAAAAAGGGTAATAAGTCATTCTGGATGGATGAAATCTTTTTATCGGTAATGAGAATATAGGGATCTTCGATATCTGCCTCCATATGATCGGGATTAGTGACGAAATAGGCCGAGGCAAAACCGCGATCAAATTCCATTCCCTCTTTATAGTCGATCTCCATCGCCATACCTTTGCCTTCTTCAACAGTTACCACTCCGTCTTTACCGACCTTTTCCAAAGCTTCGGCAATAAGGTTGCCGATTTCGGGATCGGCAGCAGATATGGTAGCAACTTGGGCGATTTCTTCCCGTCCTTTGACTTTCTTAGCCATTTTTTTCAATTCATCCACAACGGCTTCCGTTCCCTTTGCTAAACCGTTTTTAAGAATCATGGGATTAGCTCCGGCTGTGATATTTTTAACCCCATCATTGATGATAGCCTGGGCGAGTAAGGTGGCAGTAGTAGTACCGTCGCCGGTATCATCATTAGTTTTACTGGCGGCCTCTTTAATTAACTGGGCACCCATATTTTGAAAGGGTTCTTCAAGTTCGATTTCTTTAGCTACAGTAACACCGTCATGTACAACATTAGGAGCACCCCATTTCCTGTCGATAGCGACATTTCTGCCCTTTGGACCTAAAGTGGTAATAACAGCCTGGGCTAGAATATTAACGCCTATTATTAATTGTTGTCTGGCGTCTTCAGCAAATTTAAGTTGTTTAGCCATATTTTATCCTCCTTTTATTCAATAATTGCTAAAATATCTTTTTGTTCAACTAACAGCCATTCTTCCTGATCGACTCTGATTTCATTACCACCCCATTTTTTATAGACAACTTTTTGTCCGACTTTAACTTGCATGATGATTTTCTTTCCGTCTTCGGTGGTTCCTCCCGGCCCGACTGCCATGACTTTGCCTATCTGGGGTTTTTCTTTAGCAGTATCGGGGAGAACTATACCTGAAGGAGTTTTAGCTTCTTCTTCTGACGGTTTTATTAAAATATTATCAAACAAGGGTTTGATAGATGATGCTTTGATATACATTATACATACCTCCTATAAAATATAAATTCTATAATTTGGCAGTTTATTAAAGTGAGTGCTATTTTAGAAAAAGTTTAAAATCTTGTCAAGAGGTAACTTGTCCCGGTTCTTTGCGGAGTAAGCGGAGTTTGTCAAAATCAGTATCATAGGAAACAATGCATATCTTTTTATTTGAAATCCCTTCACTTGAAGCAATTAAAGAGTCAATATATTTTATGGAATAAATTTCATACAACTTTAAAGCCAGCAATTGATTGTAAGAATCAATTATTTTTAATCCACGTAATTGTACAATTCCTTTAATTCCTTCTATTACTTTTTCTTTTGGGATTTTATAAAATGATAACAATGTCCAGACAATTTCGGCTAATACCAAAGTATTGGTTATGGCGTCAAACTTGTTTTGTTTAATCGCTTCAATGAAAGAAAAACAATCGTTATATTGTTTTTTATTATCTATTATAAGCAAGCGAAGGAAAACATTTGAGTCAATAAAATAAATCATTTAAACTCTTTGATAAGTTTTTTCATGGGCAATTCTTGCTTGAAGTGGAGATTTTCCTTTATTTTTTTGGGGAATAAAGCTTCCGGCTAAATCCAATATATCTTTAGTAGGTTTAACCAATAAGTGATTTTTTCCGCTCTCGATTATAACTTTATCGTATTCTTTGATTCCGACAGCCTCTCTTAATCTTTTCGGTAAAGTAACCTGTCCTTTTTGAGTGACAGTAGTAATAACTTGCATATAAGTAATATTTTTTAAGAAGTAATACTTATACTATAAATCTTACTGAGTATTTTGTCAAGGATTGATAATTGTATGCATCGCTTCTTCTATATTTTCTCCGGAATCACCTAATTTAAATATAATCCGAGCTTTTTTACCACCGTATAATTCTACAATTTTTCCATGAGCTTCATTAGTTCGGGAATATCTATGTCTATCAAGATAATTCCTACCTAAATTAAATAATTCTTTATCTGATAATCTGGCACTTTGGTCAGAAACAATTGTTCTTCCGATATCTATTGCTATCTTCCGAATAAACATATAGTTTTTTAGAAGATCGTCTTTGAGGATCGGGACTTCTAGTTTGCTTAGAAATCCAACTTTGGGGGATTGACTAAAAATAAAGGGAACAAGTACTTCTTCCGGTATAGGGCCGAATTCCGAACTGTTTAACTGAATGAAATCACGTCTCTTTTTTATTCTCTTTATCCATTTTAGCCTTTTCTTATAATCTGCAGGAAAAATGTTTCTAAGATATCCATTACAAAAGTCTATTTGATCGCATATTGCCAAACCATTTTCCAAACCTATTCCAAGTCCTTCTCCCTGACCTCCGGTAATACCTAGTCCTCTTGCAATACTTTCCTTTTCAATTACAGATTTTCCCTGTTTGTCTTTCCAAAAAAGTCTAGCTTCCTTGGCGGTTGACGCATGACTGAGTTCATGGGCAGTTGCCAAAAAGGCATTAAATAAGTCACCCCGTGTTGCGTGATCAATAATTACACAAACTATGGATAATCCGCCATGATAACCAAAGCGTCTTACTTTATCTTTTTTATCTTCCTTTCTGGGATCAATATATTTTACAAATGGGAGGTGAATATCTTCTATAGGTATTCCCAATTGAACCATCTTTGCTGTGAGAAATTCTTTTACTGCTGTTTCAACTGTCTGTAACTTATTTGTTTCTTCGGGTGAGAGTTTTGCGGGAGTAAGTTTTTCAAGTAATTCAGTATCAGTCTGCTTCATCGTATCAAGAAATGTTTGTGCAACAAGTTTTCGTTGATTTACCCGCAAATCGATACCAGTTGATTTAATTCTTACACCTTCGAGGTCTATCATACAGCCAGTAAATATATTTTTAGTATAACACCCGATGGGATTATAAGAACCGATATTTGTTAAGATTATTTTTGTATGATTTCAATATTCTTTTTCGCGCATCGTGGGGGTGAAAACGGAGGAAGCCGTCGCGGATGACTTCGGTCGTGCGGCGGGACCTCATATAAAAAAGCTGGAATTTATTGGCACAATATTCGAGGAAGTTAAAAAATACAGAAGTTAAATTGCCCCGATATAATCGGGGAGATCCCTCGACTTCCCCCGATGTATATCGGGATTCGCTCGGGATGACAAGTGCGTTAGGCAAGAATTTTTTTACCCAAGGATTGCTTCTTTGCAAAATATTTTTGTAACCTGCTTTTTCTAAAATCGGTTTGGCCTGAATAATTTCATGAGCGGAATATAAATCCTGTTCTGTTCTTGGCAAGGTGAGATTATTTTCATCAATAAACATGTTGAGGCAGATTTTATCAGAGACAGTGGGTGTATTAGGAGTGCGGTTAACACCTAAAAGTTTTAACAAAACAACACATAGAAAGCGGGTTAGCCAAATCCTGTTTGACTGAGTAACGATCAGAAAATCGATATCGTCAGAAATATCGGCGTTATATAAAGCTAAATTTCCGGTAACGGCAATCATTTTAATAGTAGGCAGATAAAAGAGCAACCGGGCAATCCGTCGGGCGATGCGCATTTTTTTGCGGGATTCGATCAATTTTCTTTTTCTTTCTCGAACAATTTTTTCACGACCTGAAAAGAAGTAATAACCGTCAGACTCTTTAATTTGAGGAATTTTTTTGATATTGGTGATTAAGGAACGATGAGTTTTTTTGCCCTTAAGAGAAAAACCGATGAGATATTTATTAATTTCCGTAAGAGTTAAAGGGTAATCAAATATATCAGCATAGGCAAGAGTTTTGACAACCGCCATTCTCATTATTCTTATTGGGAAGAAAGTCCGAATCTTTGAAATACCTGTTGAAAACCGCTGTCTGCTGTTTTTAGGACTGATTCCTCGCTGGCACCCTTCTCAATCAGCGAATTAACAGCGTCTTTAAAATAATTAATAAGAGTACTATTGAGACCGGTATCACCATCAAAAGTACGGGAAGTAAGATAAAATGACTGCATTCTGGGAGCACTTTCCAAAAGAGGGGCAAGATAGGGATTATCATTTAGATTTTTAGCCAAATCAACCCTTGAATAAGGCTCGCCGAATAATTTTCTGATTTTTATTTGCTCGGCGTAAAGAGCCTGCTGAACTTCGCTGGATACCAAATATTTAAGAAATTGCCAGGCTTCTTTTTTGTATTTACTTTTGTTATTAACTCCTTCAACCCAGTAACTTGCCCAATGAACTTCCGGGCAGGGATCCTGATTGCAGGGAAGTTGAGGGACTTTAGCGGTTTTGAAGTTAAGATCGGGACTTATTATTTGAATAACATTAGCCTGCCAGGCCGGGGCAAAAATCATAGCCACTTTACCTCCGGCAAAGGCATTCACTGAATTTTCCAAAGAATTATCCCAGGTATTATTTGGCGGGTCGGCAAATTGGCGGTAAAACTTTAAAGCTTGTATAGCGCAGTCAGTGTCTTTAGGATCGGGACATATAAAGAGCGACTTATTAAGAACCGTGCCATTTTGGAGCATCATCAAGCCTAAAATATCACTGAAATGTTCGATATTTTCCGCTACACCCAGGGCAATGGCCGAGGTGATAATACGGTTGTCTTCCTTAACTGTTAATTTGGAAATACTATTTTGGACATCAACCCAGGTTTTAGGAACGGGCACATTAGCCCCCTTTAAGATGTCTTCGTTATAAAAGAGAAGCAAGCCGTCAATTTCCAAGGGCAAACCGTAGAAAGCGTTTCCGGCCTTCAGATCTGAGGACGCGACCGGATAAAAAGTTTTACTAAATTCCTCATCCGCCATGACATCTTTGGGAAGAGGAGATAAAATACCGGAAAGCATAGGCAGCCAGGTATTATGGAAACGGAAAAGATCAGGACCTTCTTCTCTTTCAATGGCTGCCTGAAGTCTTTCTCGGTAATCTATGGGGTTTTGTCTCAGGTATTTAATAGTAATACCCTGATTTTTTTTCTGATAATCCTCAATTATCGGTTTAAACACTGTTTCTTCTTCCCATAAACCCCAATAATTGAGGGTTATATTAACTGTATTATTAGTGGTGGCCGGTCTAAATCTGGATAATAAAAAGCGAATAAGTAAAAATCCCAAGCTAAGAATAATGATAATAAAAAGGGCTAAAAATAATATTTTCCTTCGCGGATCTTCGACAAACGGTGGAGGAGGTGCAGCCATTTCAGGTGGCGGAGGAGAGACTCCCTCCGGATAAGAAGCAGGAGGAGGACTTTCGGAATATAAATCCTCCTGTTTTAAATCTTCAACAGGGGAGCTTACTGCTTCCTGATAGGCAGATTCCTTGTCAGAAAAAATTTGTCCTGAGACGGGGGATGCGTCCGTATTTTGTTTTGAGGAATTATCCATTCTTATGATATGATAACCGCAAGGTCAAACCATGGTCAAGGAAGCAAGCAAAAGAGATCGACAAGAATTCTCAATTTTGAGAATGTTTTTTTATTCGGGATTGATTTTGTCAATCCTGTTTGTTGTTTTTATTGCCTCCTTTTTTTTTCAGTTTGAAAAATTATACCAGAATAAAATTTATCCCGGGGTGATTATTGACAATATACGTTTCGGCGGAAAAACAAAGGAGGAAGTAGAACAATATTTCAACGAAAAAAATAAAGCTTTTGAAAATATTCGTGTAGAACTTACGTATGAAGATAAAATCGCCACGATTTCGGGGAGCGAAATGCAAGCCAGATACGACAGTCAACTTTCCTCAACACAAGCTTATTTAATAGGGCGGAGCGGCAATTTATTATCCGATATTTATCAGAAATGGAGGGCAAAAAACTCTCAAATAAGACTGAAAAGTGTGGTAACTTTTAACCAGGAATACCTGGAAGAGACTTTCGACTATCTCTCTTCTTTAATCGATCAGCCAAGCGAGGATGCCTTGTTTAATTTTAAAGACGGGAAAGTTAAAGTTTTTAAACCTTCTAAAAACGGTCTGAAACTTAATCGCGAGAAAACCCAAGAACAGGTATTGGATTATATTCTAACAGTTAGAAATAATAATATTGATAGGGAGGAAGTGAAAATAATCGGTTTGGATGTTGTGACAGTCTATCCTGATATAACTACTGAAAATTCCAATAATTTCGGAATTAAGGAACAATTGGGAGTCGGGAAATCCAAATTTACCGGATCAATTGCCGGCAGAATACACAATATAGAACTGGCTGCTTCGAGGATATCCGGACGTCTTATCCCGCCCGGAGAAACATTTTCTTTTAATAATGCCTTAGGAGATGTGTCAGCATCAACAGGGTTTCAACCTGCCTATGTTATTAAAGACGGAAGGACAGTGTTGGGTGACGGAGGCGGAGTCTGCCAAGTTTCAACCACGCTTTTTCGGGCAGCCTTAAATTCCGGTTTGCCGATTGAGGAAAGACATGCCCATTCCTACCGCGTTTCCTATTATGAACAGGATTCTGGGCCGGGTATAGATGCCACTGTGTTTGCTCCGAGTGTTGATCTTAAATTCAAGAATGATACTTCTTCCCACATTCTTATTCAGGCAGAGACGGATACTGTTAATAAAACATTGGTATTTTCTCTTTATGGAACAAGCGACGGAAGAAAGATCGAGTTGACGAAGCCGGTAATTTTATCCCAGACTCCCCCGCCGCCTGATCTTTATCAGGATGATCCGACTTTAGCAAAAGGGGTTGTCAAACAGGTTGACTGGAGAGCTTGGGGAGCTAAGGTTAATTTTGACTATAAAGTTACCAGGAATGGAGAAACGATTTTTGAAAAATCGTTCTTCTCCAACTTCCAACCCTGGCAGGCGGTTTTCTTACGGGGTACGAGAGAATGAATAAAATTGTTGATATAAAAAAGGCAGTAAAATTGGCTTCGATTGTTCATGGGCGAAAAGAAAAAATAATTTTAGTGGGTGGGTGTTTTGATATTCTGCATATCGGTCACATCCGTTTTCTTGAAGAAGCTAAAAAATTGGGAGGAAAACTTCTGGTATTACTTGAATCTGATAAAAAAGTCAAAGAATTGAAAGGCAAAAACCGACCGGTGTTCACACAAAATGAACGGACGCATACATTGGCTTCATTACTATCGGTTGATTATATCGTTCTTCTGCCGCATCTGAAGAATTCAGATTATGATAAATTAATAACTTTAATTAAACCAGATATTATTGCGGCTGCTGAAAATGATCCGATTCTTGATAAAAAAAGGCGTCAAGCAGAAATGGTTTCAGGTAAATTGGTTAAATTGAAATTCTTCAAATCTCTTTCCAGCAGTCAAATTGCAGAGAAATTGAAAAAAGAAAATATATAAAGAATAGATGAAAATATTAGCCATTGAAACTTCATGTGATGAGACGGCGGCGGCGGTAATTGAGAATGGGAAGAAAATCATCTCCAATGTGATAGCCAGTTCAGCGGAAATGCACCAGAAAACAGGAGGAATTATTCCGGAGACTGCAGCCAGAGAACAGGTACGGGCAATAATTCCGGTGATTGATGAAGCATTAAATCCTTTAAGAAAAAAATGGGAAGAAATTGACAGTTTGGCAGTAACCATTGGACCGGGCTTAATCGGTTCACTGTTAGTCGGAGTTGAGACAGCCAAAACGCTTTCCCTGTTGACAGGAAAACCACTTATACCCGTTAATCATGTTCTGGCACATCTTTATGCCAATTTTTTAAATGAGAAATTACCGGAATTTCCAGCAATAGGATTGGTAGTTTCGGGAGGACATACCGAACTTTTTGTCATGGAAAAAATAAATAAATTGAAATGGGTCGGAGGGACAATTGATGATGCGGCAGGAGAGGCTTTTGATAAGACTGCCCGTTTATTAGGATTGGGATTTCCAGGAGGACCGGCCATCGCGGCTGAGGCCGCAAAATTCAAAATTCAAAATTCAAAATTCAAAATTAAGTTGCCGAGACCAATGATAAATGATAAGAGTCTTAACTTTTCTTTTTCGGGATTGAAAACGGCAGTGTTGAGAGAAGTAAATAAACTAAAAGCTGATAAACAATTTAACAATTCAACCATTCAGCAATTAGCTTATGAAATTCAGGAAGCCATAACCGATGTTTTGGTTGAAAAAACGTTGAGAGCAGCTAAAAAATATAAAGTAAAGAGTATTTTACTTGGTGGAGGTGTTGCTGCCAATAAAAGATTGGCGGAAAGGTTCAAAGCTGAAAAACTAAATATTAATCTATTCATTCCCTTACCATCTCTTTGCACTGACAATGCTGCTTATATTGGAAGCTATGCTTACTTTTTTAACAAATATATAGCTTGGCAAAAAATAGAGGCAAAGCCTGATTTAGCGGTTGAAGTCCGCGCCAATGGCGGGATTATAATGCTATAATAATCCAAATTCTATGGATAAAGTCTATAAACACCAGGAAGTTGAGAAAAAATGGTATGCTTTTTGGGAAAAAGAAGGTTTTTTTACTCCTAAGACAGACCCCAAGAAAAAGCCTTATACAATCATTATGCCGCCTCCGAATGCTAACGGTTACCTGCACATCGGTCATGCAGCTTTTTTGACTCTAGAGGATATTATGATCCGCTATCACCGGATGAAAGGAGAAGTCACACTTTGGCTGCCCGGAGCTGACCATGCCGGCATTTTAACCCAGGTAGTTTTTGAGCGGAAACTGGAGAAAGAAGAGCATAAAAGCCGCTTTGATCTGGGACGTGAGGAATTCGTTAGGCGCTCTATGGAATTTACTTTAAAAAATAAAGAGGTGATGGAGCGTCAGATGAAGGCGATCGGAGCTTCCTGCGACTGGAGCCGGGAAAGCTTTACTTTGGACCCGAAATTCAATAAACCGATTTACCAGACATTTAAAAATTTATATGATGACGGATTTCTCTACCGTGATTTCCGGATGATCAACTGGTGTGTCCGGTGCTCCACGGCATTATCGGATTTGGAAGTAGTTTATAAAGAAAAAAAAGATCCTCTTTATTACATTAAATACGGTCCGTTTGTTTTGGCAACGGTGCGGCCGGAAACAAAATTCGGGGATACGGCGGTAGCAGTTCATCCGCAAGACAGAAGGTATCAAAAATACATCGGAAAAGAAATAAAGGCTGAAGGTTTATTAGGAAAATTTTCCTTAAAAGTAATTGCCGATCAGGCTGTCGATCCTAAATTCGGAACAGGGGTTGTAAAAGTGACGCCGGCACACGATCCGGATGATTTTGCCATGGGGCAAAGACATCATCTGGAAGTTAAACAGGTTATTGATTTTGACGGACGCCTGAATAATAAAACAGGACCTTACAAAGGAATGACTGTGGAAGCTGCACGAAAAAAAACTGCCGAAGACCTGAAGAAAAAAGGGCTAATTGAAAAAATTGACTTTAATTACAGCCACAATGTAGCTGTCTGCGAACGCTGTCAGACAATCGTTGAGCCTTTGGTATCATTGCAGTGGTTTATCAAAACAAAACCATTAGCTCAACGGGCTATGGAATCGGTTAAAAAAGGAGAAATTAAATTCAAACCCGAGCGATTTGAAAAAAACTTTTTTATCTGGATGGAAAATATTAGAGACTGGTGTATTTCCCGCCAATTATGGTGGGGACACAGGATTCCGGTATGGTACTGCGGTAAGAAAAATTTATCTCAACTGCAGTTACTAATGAATCCTGAACTGACAAAGATAAAAGATGAAGGCTGCGGAGAAATTATTGTTTCAGCCAAAACTCCCCAAACCTGTCCGAAATGCTTGAAGACGAATCTTATCCAGGATCCGGATACCCTGGATACCTGGTTTTCCTCGGGACAATGGCCGTATACTACCCTGGGCTTCGCCCAGGATGATGGTCGTGATTTTGAGTATTTTTATCCAACGAGCGTGATGGAGACGGGATATGAAATTCTTTTTTTCTGGGTAGCTCGGATGATCATGCTGGGATTGTATTCCACAGGCAAAGTTCCGTTTAAATTAGTTTATCTGCATGGACTGGTAAGGGATGCTTTCGGACAAAAAATGAGCAAATCCAAAGGTAATGTGATTGATCCTTTAACAGTTATTGATGAATACGGGGCTGATTCTTTAAGAATGTCTCTTGTTTACGGGACCAGTGTCGGGAGCGACGTCAAACTTTCAGAGAAAAAAATTGAGGCTATGCGCAATTTCGGCAATAAAATCTGGAATATGGCCAGATTTATCAAAATGAATATGGAATTTTTTGAAAAAAATAATAAAAAGTTTAATCCCGATATAAATTATCTTCCAAAAAACAGTGATGATAAAAACTTATTAAAAAAATTTAAAATGCTTACTAAACTGATAACTAAAAATATGGACACTTACCGCTTTGCTCCGGTTGCCGAAATACTCTACAACTTCCTGTGGCATGAACTGGCTGATATTTATATCGAAAAAGTAAAGGAACGGTTGAAGAATAATGATTATGAGGCTCTTAATACTTTATATCAAGCTTATATGACTTGTATGGTTATGCTTCACCCCTTCATGCCCCATATTACGGAGGAGATTAACAAGAAGTTAACAGGTGAAAATGCAAAACCTCTGATTATCACTCCCTGGCCGAAAAATGAAAGATGAAGAATTTACCATTGAAGATCAAATACCCCGCATTCTAGGTGAAATCGAGAAAGGGAATAGACCCAAAGTTAGTGAAGTCAGAAGAAAATATACGGATAGACATGCTCATATTACTGACTTAACACCTATTGAGTCAATTCCTCCGATTGAAGAATCAACTGGTATATTATCAGCTAATCCTTCAGAAGAAGAAATTAGTCATTTCATCGAATATCCACTTAGATCTTCAATAAAAAGATTATTAGAATTAGGATTAAAACCATTTACAAGTTCTGCTAATAAAACAGATTTAGATGAAAAAAGATTTAAATGGCATGCACTGAAGCATCCGGCAGCAACAATTGGTATTATTTGGGACTCACCAATCCATCATATTCATCCTAGTATCCAAAATTCAAAGATTGCAGAAGATTTGGTAGGAAACAATAATGCTTTTTTTGTCCAACAAACAGAACAACAAGAAATTTTTCTTGTTCTTTCACATCCAATAGTAAAAAGAATAACAGCAGGTGAAATTCGTCATAGTATGGAATCCCTTATTTCAAAATTTACTACTAATTGATAAATCAACTATAACACTTTGATAGTGATGGCCGATTAAAACACCTCGGAGGTGATATGGAGTTGTTACGATTGACAAGAGGCTACAATATCTACAAAATGAAATTAATGAAACGGCTTTTTTTGAGATTATTCGGACCATTACTGATATTCTTACTTCCTCTTTATGCTAGATATTGTTTTCCGTCTATTGGTAGTTTTATTTGCAGTGACATTATAGCCAATTTTATTGTGTTATTTGTCACTATTTTTATCATCGTCACTATTGTACAACTGTTATTTGGAGTTATTGGATGGTTTTTTTCAAGAACTGATCAATCAAAAATTAAACAAGCTAAAGACAAAATAAGATCATCGCTTATTGAAATTTTGCTTATCCCTTTTGCCTGGATTGCTGGTATTATTGTTAGTATATTTTTTGGCCCAAATCCTTATTTTTTCCTACCCTTTTAATTTAATATCACGCCTCGGATGTGAAAGGTGTGTGATCCTAATGTTCTGGAACTTTTTGACGAATTTTTTTAAGCTTAGAAAAATTCTTATATTTTCCCCATTCTTTGTATATACTGATCAGTTTTTCAAAATAGGAAAGATCAACAAGAGCAGCTTTCGGCTGGTATTTATTCATTAAGACTATAAAATTCAAATTTTCCACTTTTTCGATAAGTTTTGGTAAATTAGCTCTTGCTTCAGATACAGGAGGAGTGGAGTGGATACGGATTTTATTTTCAGTTTTTGGGCCAGCTTAAAAGTATTGGCAGGATTAATGATAGCGTCAGCTTGAATTTCAGTCAGGTCGCCGATTACTATTTTCATCTGGGTTTATTTTTTTTCTTTTAGTCAACTCTAAAATAATATCCTTAATGGTTATTTTATTATCAACCAACAAGACAAGTAAATGAAACCATAAATCGGCAACTTCGGAAATAATTTGCTTTTTATTATTATTTTTAGCAGCAATAATGACTTCGCTTGCTTCTTCGCCAACTTTCTGAATAATACGATCCCTGCCGGCAAGAAAAAGAGAGGCAACGTAGGAATTTCCAGGCAAAGTTTTCTGACGCTGACGAATTTTTTGATAAAGCGTATTGAGAGTCATATTTAAGTTATCAAGTTATTAAAGCAGGACTTTTTTCCTGTATGACAAACGATATTCCCTACTAACTTAACCTTGATCAAAATCGCGTCTTTATCACAATCAGAATATATTTCTTTAACTCTTAACTTATTTCCGGAAATCTCACCCTTCATCCATAATCGTTTTTTGCTTCTGCTCCAAAAATAGACCCAGCCGGTTTTTTTAGTTCTGGCTAAAGCTTCTTTATTCATAAAGCCAAGCATTAAAACCTCACCGCTTATAAAATCTTGAATGATAGCAGGTATAAGATTAATCATATTTAATTCCTTATAGGAATATTTTTTGACAGAAGAAAACCTTTAACATCTTTTATTTTCAGCTCTCCAAAGTGGAATAAAGAAGCAGCCAACGCCGCATCTGCCTTTCCTTTTGTAAAAACATCGGAAAAATCTTCAAGTTTTCCGGCTCCGCCAGATGCTATAACGGGAACATTTACACTTTTTGAGACAGCTTTCGTTAGCTCGAGATCATAACCTTTTTTTGTGCCATCTCTATCTATACTGGTTAATAAAATTTCTCCTGCGCCAAGATTGACTGCTTTTTCCGCCCAGTCAATAGCTGAGATACCGGTATCAGTTCTTCCTCCATTAATAAAAACATTCCATCTATTTTGAGTAATTTTTCTTACATCCATAGATAAAACTACACATTGATTACCAAAAGCATTGGCACATTCTGAAATAAGAGAAGGAATTTTAAATGCACCGGTATTGACTGAAACTTTGTCAGCTCCGGCTCGTAGAATTTGCCTCATATCATCTTTACTACGAATACCTCCACCAACTGAAAAAGGGATAATGACTTTTTCTGCTGTTTTTCTAACTACATCAATAAGAATATCCCTATTTTCGACGGTAGCTGTAATATCCAAGAATACCAGTTCATCCGCACCATCAGCATCGTATTTTTCAGCTAATACTACCGGATTTCCCGCATCCCGAAACTTTACAAACTGAATGCCTTTTACAACTTTACCCTGTGTCATATCAAGGCAGGGAATTATTCGTTTAGTTAACATGGTGATATGTTGATAAAATTTCTAATTAATTGAAAACCTGATTCACCGCTTTTTTCGGGATGGAATTGGGTTGCCAGAATATTATTTTTTACTACTACACTAGCAAATGTTTCACCGTATTCACTTACTCCTGCAACTATTGATTTATCTTCCGGTACACAATAATAACTATTAACAAAATAAAAATAACTGTTTTCGGGAATTTCTTTAAATTGTTTTTTATTTTTTTTATTAACAAATTTAACTTGATTCCAGCCTATCTGGGGTATTTTTCTTTCTAACTTGAATCTCTTTACTTCACCTTTTAGTATTCCTAAACAATCGACATTACCTTCTTGGCTGAAATCAAATAATAGTTGCATGCCTAAACAGATGCCTAAAAAAGATTTTCCCTGATTAATTTGTTTGATAATTTCTTTATCAAGTCCTCTATTTTTAAGATTTCTCATGCCTGTGGCAGCCTGACCAACACCGGGAAGAATGAGAACAGTTGATTGCCTGAGAACCAGCGGATCAGCAGAGATTTTGAAAAAAAATCCCAGTTTATTTAAAGCGTTGGCTACACTGCCAATATTACTTATACCGTAATCAATAATAGTAATCATAGAAAGGCTAGTTTTTCTATTTTATCTGTTAGTTCCTTAACATTTTTTACATAGATATCTGCCCCTTGAGGTAAATAACTTTTAGGCAAATGTTCGAGATAGCATATCGTTAATGCTCCGCTTGTTTTGGCTGCCTGGATACCTTTTTGAGAATCTTCGATGATAATGGTTTCAAAAGAGGCTGATTTAAGCGCTTTCATGGCCTTTTGATATCCATCAGGAAACGGTTTAGGTCTTACTTTTTCACTATCTAAAGACAAGATATAGTGAAACGGATTTTTCAGTTTAAATTTGGATAAGACAATATCAATCCACTTTTTATTGGAGACAGTGACCAGCCCTAATTTAATATTTTTATTACCGAGTGTTTTTAAAAGTATTTCAATGCCTTTCGTCAATTTGGATTTTTTATAAACGATTTTGGCATACTGAAAATAAATTCGTTTAAATTGGTTTTTATCGAAATTTAAACCAAAACTTAAGGCTTCATCATATATTTTTTCTATTGAATTGCCCAGAATTTGATCTTTAATTCCGGCAAAAATTTTCTTTCCCATAATCTGAGGTAAGAATTTTTGCTCGTAAAATTCCCATAATGACTCGCTGTCAATAATGACGCCATCCATATCAAAAATACAGGTTTTTATCATTGTTTCCCCTCTATTCCTGTTCCTTTTAAACCGATGGTAGTTAGTGCTCTATAGGGACAGGGAGATAATGATTCTCTTAGAGCTTCCCCGAAAGCCTTGAATGTTGCTTCCCAAGTGTGATGACTATCATTGCCTGCAAAAAATTGTATTTGCATTACACAACCAGCTCCCTGGGCAAATCCTTCAAAAAATTGCTTTAAGTTGGTACTTAAGATGTCCTCCACCTGCTCCAACTTAATGCCCGGGACTTCTCCTCTTAGATATGTATAAGCACGTCCGTCAAAAGACAAAGTTACTGCTACTAGTGCTTCATCGAAGGCAACCGAATATGAACCTCTCCCATTTACACCTTGAGTTTGTTTAGCATCTAACATTTCACGGACGGCGCGTCCAAGAGCTAAACCTGAATCTTCAACAATAACATGATCAAGCGTTTCAGCGGATGTGGATTTATATACAATGTCAAAATTTAAGCACGCTCTAGAGGCGACACTTGTCAACATATGATTAAAAAATTTACTAGGGGTTTTAATCTTATACTGACGTCTTTTAGCATCTTCTACTAAAACATCGATACGAGACTCCAGAGTCACCCGTGTAAGGGAGACTTCTTTTTGGGAAATTTTATTAATAATAATTCCTAACTTTGTTTTTTCCATAATCTAGTTCCTTTTTGTAATCTTTGTTCGATAGTATTCCAGTGAGCATCAAGTCCTTCCACCTCTGAAATTACATCTATAATAGGCGCGAGACTTTCCAAACCTTCCTTAGTTACCGACTGGAATTCTGAAACCTTCATAAATGTTTCCACCCCAACCGGAGAAAACATCTTTGCCCAACCGCCAGTTGGCAAAACGTGATTGGTGCCTGAGGCATAATCACCTACGGGAACAGGCGTGTTATAACCAAGAAAGATTGATCCTGCATTGGTAAATTTAGGCAAAAGTTTATATGGATTTTTCGTTAAAACCTCCAAGTGTTCTGGAGCATATTCATTGGTAAATTCGACTGCCTCGGTTTCGTCTGAAGTAATAATTATGGCGCTATACCTGGCAAGAGATTGTTTTATAATTACCGATCTTGAAAGAGTGGGTAATTGACGAATAATCTCCTCTTTAGTTTTTTCTGCAACTACTTTACTCCAGGTTACGAGAACTCCGGCTGCATTTGGATCATGTTCAGCACGAGCCAGTATATCAGCCGCACAGTAGGCGGGATTGGCTCCTTCATCGGCGAGAATTATGGCTTCAGACGGTCCAGCAGGCATATCAATGCCTACATCTCCAAAAACCAGCATTTTACTGGCTGTTACATAGATATTTCCCGGCCCGACAATTTTATCAACCGGTTTGATAGTTTCAGTACCATAAGCAAGAGCTGCCACTGCTGCTACTCCTCCAATCCGATAGATTTCATCAACTCCTGCTTCGTTGGCAGCAACAATAACCTCATAATTTTTACCACGGGGCGGAGTTACACCGATAATTCTTTTTACTCCGGCTAGTTTTGCGGGAACAGCTAAAATCTGCATCACCGTCGGATAGGGCGCGGTGCCACCCGGTACGTATAAACCGGTCGACTCAATCGGCGTTCTCTTTTGTCCGAGCTTAACTCCCGGTATGGTTTCTATTTCCCATTGAAGTTCCATTCTTTGAAATTGCTCCCGGTGAAATTTTTGCGAAAGTTCAATTTGTTGTCTTATCATTTTAAGAACCAGCGGATCTGTTTTGGCATAGGCTTCTTCAATCTCAGTATTTGAAATCCGCAGTTCTTCTTGTTTCAATTTCATCCCATCAAATTTTTCCAAATAATCAAGAATTGCCCGATCACCGCGAGAACGAACATCCTCAATAATTGGAAGAACTCGTCTTTTAACTTTGTTGATGTCACTTCTTGACCTCTGAATGATTTTCTGTCTATCTTTCATATTCATTGTCTTAAGTTCATATAATTGAATTATTAGTGATATATTTTCTTCTTTTATTACTTTTTTCATAATTTTTCTCCTACAACTTTTTTAATAGCATTTACGACAAACTGCTGATATTTTTCAGCGGGAACTCCCAGATAGACATACTTTTCTCCGAGAAGCTGATAGAGGCTACAATTTTTAATGTAAATATCTTTTTTTTGCAGCTTCTCTTTTAATTGGGTGGAGGAGATATCTTCGTTTATTTTTAAGAGACAAAAAGTAGTCTTCGTAGGTATGACACGAATGCTTTCGATTTGGTTTAATAGTTTTTCAAAGTTTTGTTTTTGACGGTTGTATTTATTTATTAATTGCCGCACAATCTTTGGATTTTTCAAGATTTCCTGAGCAGCTGCTTGGGCAAAGCGATTAACATTAAAGACTTGGTTTGCCAGCTGAAGACGATTTAAATATGAAGCAGTTTTTTTATTGGCTATAATGTAGCCTAGACGGGCACCGGCTAAACCGAAGACTTTGGAAAAGCTTCGGATAACAACAATATTAGGATAATTGTTAACAAGTCCTGCAGCGGTAACTTGGGCAAGTTCAAAATAGCATTCATCAATAACCAATAAACAATCAAGTTTGGTTGTTAGACTCTGAATTTCTGTTTGGTTTAATAAAATATTACCCGTAGGATTGTTCGGGTTGGCAATCCAGATAATCTTTGTTTTATTATTAACAAGCTTGAAAAGTTTCTTAATATCAAGTGAAAAATCCTTCTTTAAAGGTATTGTCTTTACTTTGGCACCCATCATCAAACTTGCTGATTTATAAACCGGAAAAGTAGGAACAGGAAAGATTACTTGGTCTTTCTCAGAAATAAATACTTTAGCAATCAGTTCAATTGCCTCGTCGCTACCATTGGTAATGATTATATTTTCAGGAGAGACTTTGTTATATTTTGCAAGTAGTTTCCTCAGTATTAATTTCGTCGGACTGGGATAAAAATTGACCCGGATTGCCTCATTTCTTATGGCATTTACCGCTCCTATAGGAGCAATTGGATTTTCACCCCATAATAATCGCGCTCCTTTGTCATTAGGAATATTTCCCCAATTTATCTTCTCGATCTTTAGGATAGATTTTCTAACAAGTTGATTAATCATTTTTTTTATATAATCATTTTTTCAATAGGTAAGACTAAAATTCTTTTGATTCCCATAATTTTTAATTTCTCAATTGTTTCCCAAAAAATATCTTCTTTTATTACGGATGTAACTGATACTTTCCCTTTTTGCGGAATGAATGAAAAATATTGAAAACCTAATACAGGTATAATTTTCTTGAGTCGCGGTAAAATTTTTTCTTCTGCGGAAAGATTAATATATTTATAATTTTTAGCTGATAGAGCTCCTTTAAAACGGGTAATAATATTATTGACTAATTTTTTTTTATTTTTCGACAAATCATTATTAGCAACTAAAACCGCTTCAGAATCATAAATTTTTGTTAAAACACGAAGATCTTGAAGGATAAGCGTACTGCCGGTTGAAGTAAGATCGATGATGGCATCAGCAACGCCAATGGCGGGAGTAATTTCAACTGATCCTCTGACTTGAACTAAGTCTGCTTGGATATTATTTTTCTTAAAGAAAACTTTGGAAGAATTAGGATAAGATGTGGCTATCCTTTTACCATTGAGATCGCTCAATATTTTAATCGGGGAATCCTTGGGCACGGCAATAACCAGCGAACAAAATCCGAAACGTAAATTTAATAGTTTTTTAACAGGCTCCCGTTTCTCGGAGAGGATATTTTGACCGGCAATACCTAAATCTACAACACCGGTTGAAACATAATTGGGAATATCATCATCCCGAAGGTAAAGAATTTCTAAAGGGAAATTCCGGCAGGAAGAATAAAGAAGCTTTTGGTAACTTTCAAATTCAAGACCCGTTTGCCGTAAAAAGGCAAGCGAATCTTGCGTCAATCGCCCTTCTTTTTGGATAGCCAGTTTTAAATTTCCATTATTAAATTTTTTCATAGGGGTGGCTGACGGGTAACGCTCCCGCTACATTCCCGCCCACAACGGGACGCTCTACTTTTGAGCTACAGCCACCATTGTTTCCAAAATAAAACCTCTCATTCTTTACCCACTAGTCCAATAGACTAATGAATAAGGAACGAGAGGCATTAAAAAAAGACCTCCCGCGGTCCCATCCTTCTTCCCCGCTCTTTCTCCAGAAAGGGCGGGACTCTTTGGTTGGCTCCGTCCCGTAGCTCGGGACGACACCGACTGTTGTATTTTTACGGTTCAACTTCCGTTCCCGATTTTGCGGGACAGCTCCCGGATCGTGACTCCGGTTCTACCCCGACGGTTGGTCGGGGCATACGCTTTTCTAAATTGTCTTTTCCATTATAACAAATTGTGTCAAATCATTTGAGATTAACTTAGTTTTCGTTAATTGTAATGTTGTTGATGGTGACTTTGGTTTTGGGTTTGGATGGCTCACCCTGACTGTTGGTTTCAACCTCTACTTCGACAATTTTGTCGATGGTTTCCATGCCTTTGGTGATTTGGCCGAATATAACATAATTTTTGGGCAGGTTGTTATCCTGATGCATGATGAAAAACTGGCTGCCGTTGGTATTCGGACCGCTATTGGCCATGGCAACAATACCCCGTTTATAATCCCTGTTGATCGGTTCATCAGCAAAGGAATACCCGGGACCACCGGTTCCATCTCCTTGAGGATCGCCTCCCTGAATCATGAAGCCTTTAATAATGCGGTGAAAAACAGTACCGTTATAAAAACCGTCGTTGGCGAGAAAGACAAAATTATTAACGGTAATTGGCGTTTCTTTGGTAAAAAGCTCAAAGGTAAAATTGCCGTAATTGGTGGTGACCGAAGCCGAATATTTCTTATTGGTATCAATTCCCATTTCCGGTGGTGAACTATATTTTCCGGTCATTGATGCTGATTGGGTTGATTCATTTTGTGTTTGGTTCGGGATTGATTTTTCTTTAGAAAAAAACAGTGCGAGTATTAAAAAAGCTCCGACAATTGCCAGTATATAGAGAAGGAAATTTTTCCAGTCAGTTGTCTTTTTCTCCATAAATGGTCTTAAACACGGCGGGTGATTTTGGCATCTTTTTTAATATTATTGAACCATTCTTCGTAGAGTTTACCCATCTTCTGCTGTTTGATAAATCCTTCCACTTCCTGTCTTAATTTTGCCGGGTCTGTAGCCTGCGGAAAGAGATTTTTATTATTTTCCAGATAGTCATCAATTTCGGAGGCGGAAACGGTGGCTTTATCAGAAAAAAGTTTTTCGATGGATAATTGTAATTCAAGTTGCCGGCGGAAGGTATTAGGGGTAAGTCCTTGAAGACTTAGAGTCTCTCGAAGAGACATTTTACCATCAAGACTTTTTTCGATCTCTTTGATACGTTTTTCGATTTCTTCGGCAGTTATAAAAATACCCTGTTGACGGGCAGCTCCGAGCAGCAGTCTTTCATTGATGAGTTGGTCTAAAATTGCCTGGCCAAATTGAGTATTAAGACGGCTGTTTAATTCAAAGCGGGAGATGGGCTGTCCGTTGACGGAAGCCACAATAAAATAATTTCTCCCCAACCAAAACAGAAGAACCAGGATGAGAAGTCCTATGATGATCAGGTTTTTCGGTATTAAAAAAAATTTGGGTAAACCTTCCCGCCAATTTTTTTTCTGTTTTGATTTAGATCTGGTTAATGTTTTTTTAACCGGCATTTTTTATTTTCTCTTTTACTAACTCGGCTATCTTACCTCCGGATGCCCTGCCTTTGGTTATACCTACAACCTGACCTATTATTTCCCCGGGATTCAGGTGATCTGGTTGTTTTTTAAGTATATCATCAATAATTTTGGTAATTTCTTCATCGGATAGTTGGGCGGGCAGAAACTGATTAATAATTTCTATTTCTTTTTTATTGGCAGCGACTAAATCAGGACGGTTGCCTTTTTGGAAAAGTTCAATGGCTTCCTGTCTTTTTTTTACTTCTTTTTGTAAAACAGCAATCGTTTGCTCATCAGTTATCTCTTTTTTCAGATCGATTTCCCGATATTTTATCTGGGAGAGAAGGTAACGGAAAATATTGACCTTTTCTTTATCATGGTCTTTTAAATATTTATGAATTAATTTTTGGATTTCGTCTTTGATCATTAATTGAGGCTTAAGTATATGATAAACGAAAGGCAAAAGCAAAAAGTTTAGAGAGGGGATATAAGAGGAAGGAGATCGGAAACGGTAAGGGGCTGATTAATGTATGAAGGTAAAGGAAGATCAGGAACGGTGTCATTTTTTTCTAATTTCTTCTTTAGATCAGAAAAATATTTTTTTGTTAAAAGAGGGCGTTTTTCGAATTCAACGGCCTTTATATAAAAATTAAAAGTTTGAAAAATAAGAAGAATAGAAATAAGAGCGATAATAATTTTATAAAAGGAGAGAATTTTTTTGGCAAAGAAATAATTTAAAATAACTCCGATTAATATAACGGTAAAATACAAAGAGGGATAGGCATATCTCTCGGATAATGCCTGCTTGATGCCGAACTGGTATCTGATCGCTCCGGCCCAGATATAAGGATAAACAATCAAAAGTGACAAAGAAAATAAAAGTTGACGGAATTTATTGGCAGAGGATTTTTGCAGAGAAAAGACCAGGGCAGAAATTGCCGCAAACGGCAGAAAGGATAATAGTGTTTTAGCGATTTCGAAATGGCGGGGTTCAAAGCCGGGTAAAAATAACCTTCCGAAGACTCCCCTGCCGACTCCGCCGATGACGAAAGCTAAAAACTGAAGCGTATTCAAAAGGCGATTAGGAAACTGAGGAGTGATTTGCCCTAATGAGCTTGTGGCTACCAGCGGACCGACTAGGATCGATAAGATACCAAGAATAAAGTAAGCGGGGATAAATTTTTTATAAATTAAGCCTATAAGGCCGAAAATAATGCCCAAGCCTACTCCGGTCGAATAGGAAAATGAGGCGGCGAGAAGAAAAATATATAAAAGTAAAGATTTTTTAAGCCAGAAAAAAAAAGTCAATGCGATGAAAATATTAGCCAGAATGACTCCCTGGGCGGAAAACCATAACAACGGCTCAACAAATGTCAGGTTGATAAAAAACAGCATGGAGACAGCAAGAGAGAGTTTTTCAGGCAACTGAAGCATTTTCAATATCCGGTAAAGGAGAAATAAATTAATAAAGTGAAAAAAAAGAGAGACAAAAAAATAACCGTAAAAATTCAATCCAAATAATTGGTATTCCAAAAAAGTCAGGGCATGAAGAAGAGGAGCAAAGTGTTCGGCTTGGGGAAGAAAAAGAAAGCGCCAAAAATCATAAGTGGCATGCTGAATTAACAGGCCGATATCATCCTGGAAAAAGAACATGTTAAGATTTTACCAAGTGGACAATTTGTCTGCCAACGAATTGGCCGGGACTGGAATATAAAAGGGATTGTAATATTTTGAATTCTGAGGAATCAATTATTTTCTTATCAATGAAATAATCTTTATCCTTCGTATGAAATACCGGAAAGATGATGACAATTTGACCCTTTTCTTTTAATAATCGTCGGAAAACATTAAAACTTTCTTTATAGAGGGGTGTCAGCTGGGAAATTAGTTTTTCAGACTTTGACTTGTCCGCAGTTTTATAGAGTGGCGGGCCGAGAAAGGGCTCGGTGACAATAGCATCAGCGATATTCGGGCTTAATATTTTATCCAAATTACGGATATCGGAAACTTTTAACGTTAATTTATATTGATCCGGATTTAGCCTGAATTCCTTAAAAAGCCAGTCTAAATTAGTTTTTGTATTGGATATTGCCGCTCCATCAATGTCCGCACCAATAATATTTTTAATTCCTAAAAGGCTTGCCTCCATCAGGATAGTGCCCGAGCCGCAAAAGGGATCAAGAAGGACGGAAGAGGATTTAGGTGAAACTAAATTAATCATCATTCTGGCTAATTTTACCGGTAGAATTCCCGATTTTTTATCTTTTTTCGGCCGTTCTATATCTCTTTTGGCAAAGGAATTAAAATCCTGGATGTTTAATGTTTTACCTAAAATTATTTTATCGGGAGCAACAAGAAGTACCAATTCAAATCCTTTATTCAGAAGTTGATTTTTATAAAATGAAACTGAAGAGATTGATCTTCCTTTAATTCTTAAAAATCCGGCTTTAAAACCGGCTTCCATCAACTTCTCTTTCAGGTTTTTATTTAAAAAAGTTAATTTTTGGCTTATTTTATCCGTAATTTTCGGACCCGCTCCGGCATCATAAATACTGATAGCGAAATGAATTTTGTTTACATTGGGCGGAAGAAGATTTTCTTTTAGAAATTGTGAGTCAAAATATTTAAGAAATTGTGACTCATCCTGATCAAATGACGCTTGACCAAAAACTTGGCCTATTTTAACGGTACCACCCAGAGTGTTAATAATATGACCCTGATTTATTTTTTGGGAGACGGTAATTGTAGTTATTTCCGATGACTGGTGTGTGACATTAAAATTAATCCCAAGAAGTCTTAAAACAGATAATATTTCGGCAGTTGATAATGAAGGGTATCTGCCCAGAACAAAAAAATAACTGTCCATTATTCAATGACTTCTTCTTCGGTATAGATTTCTTCTGAAATGGGGGGAGGCTGAGCGGAGTTTTGAGTTGCCGGAAGTTCTTCTTCGGAATCGCCAGTAAAACGATAAGAATTGACGATAATATTATAAATTTCCTGATCCATATTTTTGACATCTATCTGGTAAAGATATCCGTCTCTTATGGTTAACAGGGAAAAATTATTACTGTCAGACTCGTCTAAAACTTTAACCGCCGGCAGGTCTCCTAATTGACTTCCGATATAATTGGTTATTTTTGCGCCTTTAGCATAATCATCAACAGTTTGGTACTTGGTATCTTTAGTCCAGAGAATGATTGACTCCTGACTTCCTTCCCCGGTTAATTCCAAATGAGCATAATTTTCTTCATCTTCAGGATGGGGATTAAGATTTAAATTTTTAGGATACTTAAACTCAAACTCCGATTGGTCTTCCCAGGTAGCAAGCTCAACCGGAGTAACAGACGGGACCGGTATTTGAGAATCCAGAAGCTGAACTTTGCCTTTTTTAAATAGACGGCCGATAGATAAACCGGCTATAACAATCAGAATAAGAATTCCTATAATAATCAGAATTTTCTTAGACATAACTATAATTAGTATATCAGGTATGAATTATTTATAGTTTCTAGATGAAAATGATTCAAGAGAAACCATAAGAAAATTCTTTTATTCACCGGTTGCGAGCTGAAGAGTGTCCATTTTTTTAGAATTAAGATATTCCTGTACAGCCAGCACTCTCAATGGTCCGGTATGATGAAGTTTATAATCCTGTTGATCCATCAAAGTCCTAGGGAAAGAATGCCTGATAATCTCTTTTCTTGACCAAATATCATATGGTATATCTTCTGATTTCCACTCTGCCAGTTGGCTAACCGGAACAAACAACAGCGATGAACCTTGACGCCAGTCGACTTTGTTACCCCATTGTCTAATCACATCTTCTTCGGTTAGCGTATCAGTCATATCTGCAATGTGAATGGTGCTAACATAAGCTGATCTTGTTTCAGCAGCGATCTTATGCAAACGGACTCTCTCTTCCGGTATTTCAATTCCGAATTCTCTTTTGAACCCGTCAACAACGGCATCTACGGGACGACTATGTCTATCCGGATGCTGTTGGTGTTCGCAAGTAATAGTTAGTTTGCCAGCAGCAAAACCATGCAGTCCTGTTACTGCCATTATTACCATCATTGTTTCATTGGTTTTGCTATTTCGGACAAGCAGGATATTATGGGTAGAATTTCCCAGCGGAACCTCTGTTCTTTTGTTTTCTCTTAACTCATTGATTCCTTTTTTCCATAATTCTTCGGCGACACCGGGAAGACCCCATAATACATAATATCGGCTTAATCTACCGATAATTTGTAACTTTTGTCCTTCTTGACTTATTTCGTGTATCGTTACCTTTGGATCATTGGTATCTTGAAATTGTGTATTTGGACCTCTTAATTCATCCGTTCTGGCAGCTGCTGCAGCGTAACTCTGTCGAAGGGTTTCATCCGTGATCCAGGTGTCTTGTTGTGGATCTCCGGTAATCGGATTAGTCCTATCGAGAGTAAAAACAATATCTTGAGGGGCTAATCCTTCAGGATTGCTCCATAATTCAATTGCACCACCGATTTCTCCATTCTGGATCTTTTGATCACGGTTTAAACCGGCACCCTGATCAGCACTTGGTGCTAAATTTATCATCTCTGGTACACTCATATTATAGGATGTAATTATACTCCAGAGAAAAATTAAAAACCAATTTACGAATTAAATGTGAACGGTTATTTGACATAAATATACACCTATTATATGATGTATATATGAAACGATACCAGCTGTATCTTGATCCCAGAAGTGTCAAAGTTATAGATGAAGTAACTGAAATCAGTGATTTTACCCGTTCGCAATTAATTCGGGAAACAATCGATGCGGCTGCCACCCGTCTGGGTAATATATTAGCCGCCATTAAACCTGTCAGATCAAGAGAGTATTCTATGTGGGAGAAAATGATCGGAGCAATAAAAATAAAGGGTAAAAAAAAGGTTAATTTGTCAGAAAGTATAGACGAAATCTATTCCCGATGAAAATTTTTATCGATGCCGGAGCTTTTCTTGCCTTAGAGATACAAAACGATCAGAATCATTTATTGGCTAAACGCTATTTTAATTCCTTAAAGAACAAACGGGCGCTCTTTTTCACCAATGATTATGTACTGGATGAAGCTTATACCCGTCTTATTTATGATCTTCGCTTAAATATTGCCTACACTTTTCATAAATACATCACCCGATTGCTTGAAGAAAATCAACTCAGCTTATTAGAAGTTGAACCGGCTGTTAGAGAAAAAGCTTGGCAGGAACTACTTAAGTTTTCCGACCATAAACTTTCCTTTACGGATGGAGTAATCATCGTTCATTTTCGGCAATATCATCTTGATGGAATTTTTACCTTTGACCGACATTTCCGGAATATTAATCTACCGACCAATCTTCTCTAACCGACTCTGCATGCCAACGTTATGTCCTTTGCGCTTCCACTCATAAATGTCATTGCTTGTTTGGTCCAATAACTTGAGATAATTTTTTTTAAAGACTAGTATTAACTCTGCTTACGCACTGTCATTCTGAACGGAGCGTAGCGACGTGAAGAATCTCTCAGCTTGTCTGAGATCTCGCATTCGCGAGAGATCCTTCGCTGACGCTCAGGATGACACTGTTCTGCGTAACTCCTGTAGGAACAATATTGGTTTGTTTGATTTTTATTATCATATCGAGATAAAATTGAAAAATATGCGATTAATAATAACAATAATTCTTTGGCTTATTTCTTTTTTACTGATAAATAGTCAAGTTGAGGCGGCGAAAAAGTTTGTAGCGAAAGGATCGGCATCTACCAGAACGGCCAGGAGCGGC